>NZ_PSUV01000025.1:0-43866 GCF_002931985.1 Rathayibacter sp. AY1H2
GCCCCCGACCTCAGGACACCGTGAACCCTCAGGACACCGCGAAAGCCCCCGCCTTCCCCTGGATCGGCCTGCTCACGCTCGCCGGCGCCGTCTTCGTCTCCGTGACGAGCGAGTTCCTCCCGACCGGGCTCATCCCCGACATGTCGCGCGACCTCGGGGTGAGCATCTCGCTCACCGGCCAGCTCGTCACGATCTTCGCCGCGACCGTCGTCGTCGCGACGACTCCGCTGACCCTGGTGACCCAGCGCTTCTCGCGCAAGAGCCTCCTCCTCGTGGCGCTGTGCACCATCGCGGTCGCCAACGTCCTCGCCGCGCTCGCCCCCACCTTCGGGCTGCTCATCGGCGCGCGCATCCTCGGCGGGCTCGCCCACGGCCTCTTCTGGGCGATCGTCGCCGCCTACTCCGCGCACCTCGTCGCTCCGGAGCAGCTCGGCCGCGCGACCGCGATCACGGCGGGCGGCGGATCCGCGGCCTTCGTCCTCGGCGTCCCCCTGGGCACGGCGCTCGGGCACGCGTTCGGCTGGCGGCCCACCTTCGCGATCCTCGGCGGCGTCGTGCTCGTGCTCGCGCTGATCGTGGTGAAGTTCCTGCCCGCGGTCGACCACCACATCCCGCTGCGGACCGGCGAGATCCGCCTGCCGGCGCGGAAGGACCGGACGCTCCCCCGCATCATCGGGGTCTGCGTCGTCATCCTGCTGGTGCTGATCGGCCAGAACACCCTCTCGACCTACATCACGCCCTGGCTCGAGAACGCCTCCTTCGCCCCCGACACGGTGCCGCTCGTGCTCTTCGCGTTCGGCGGCGCGGGGGCGGTCGGACTCGTCCTGGCCGGCTTCGCGACCGACCGGTTCCCCCGCTCGGGCTTCGTGGTCGCCGCGATCGCGGTCGTGCTGGCGCTCGCGGGCCTGGCCGTCGCCGCGGGCACCGGCGCCGCCACGGCCGTGGTCGTCGCCGCCGTGGTCTGGAACATCGCGTTCGGCGGCATCCCGGCGATGCTGCAGACCCGGATGCTGCGCACCTCCTCCTTCCAGCTGCGGAGCCTCGCCGCGGCGCTCCAGACGACGGCGTTCAACATCGGCATCGGCGGCGGCGCGGTCGTCGGCGGACTGGCGATCGACGCGAGCGGGCTCGACGTGCTGCCGTGGGTCGCGATCGTCATCGTCGCGGTGGGGCTCGTCGTCAGCCTGATCGTCGACGCCCGGGCGACGGCGGCGGTGCGGGCGGAGGCGGTTCCTACCCGCTGATCGTGTTGATGACGGAGGAAGAAAGTGCTCCGGCGCATGCCGATCCGCGCGTTCACGCTCGAGCTGGAACGATCTTCCTCCGTTGTGAAGACGGCGGCCTCCGGCTTCGTGGACACGGCGGCGTTCCTCCGGCGCGAACACCGGGATGTCGTCCGCACGGCCGACGCGGCGGCGCGGGGAGCAGGGGATACGGTCGAGGGATGAGAGACGGAACCCGATGAGCCCGAGCACCCTCGAGCCGCCGCTGACCCTCCCCTACTACGGGGCTCCGCCGATGGCGGCGCTCCGCCGCTTCTTCGGCAACTACCTCCGCTTCCGCGGGAGGGCGAGCCGGGCCGAGTACTGGTGGATCATCCTCCTCGGCAGCGTCCTCACAGGGCTGCTGCAGCTGGCCGACGGCGGTCCGTGGCGCCTCGACTTCACACTGACGCCGTACCCGAGCGGCGCGCCGTTCCAGACCTTCTGGGTGTCGCTCGCCGCAAGCGCGATCGCCCTGGCGACGTTCCTCCCGTCGCTCTCGCTGATCTGGCGGCGACTGCACGACGTGAACCGCAGCGGGCTGTGGATCCTCGCGATCCTCGTGCCGATCGCCGGCTACGTGTTCTTGCTGATCCTGTTCGTGCTGCCGCCGCGGCCGGAGGGCGCGCGGTTCGACTGAGCGGCGGACGCCTCGGCGGTGGAGTGCCGGACCCGGCCGACGAGTCGGCAGTGCGGCTCGCCTGCCGCCCGCAGGACGACGCCCGTTCTCGCATCAACCGCAGGAACCGTGATGCGCCCGAGCCCCAGGGTCGTGTAACCGGCTTCCTTCTCACCGGTGACCCTGGACGTGCCGATCGCGAGACAGATCACTGACCAAGCGAGAGCGGCGAAGAACAGCACCAGCTGCACGAAAAGGGGCAGACGCGATCCCGGAGGAAGGACCGCGAACCCGACGAAGAGCCAGATACAGGCGATCGCCTGGGCGAGAGTTCCCCACCCGGTGCTGAGAACACGTGTAAGCGCAGACCAACCGGGCAGCACTTCCACCCTCTCCGGCACCAGCGCAGGTACCCTCTCCGCCCCCGACATCATGCGCCCTCCGTCGGCGGCGCCAGGGCGACAGCGCCAGCGGCGCGCGCATCAGCCCGCTGCACCGCCCGATAGACCGTCGACCGCGCGACCTTGAACTCCGCCGCGAACTCGGCGACGGTGCAGTTCCCGGCACGATGCTCTGCGACCAGATGCGCCTCGATCTTCGGCGACAGCTTCGGCTGACGGCCACGCAGACGCCCCTTGGCCTTCGCGACCTTCATCCCCTCACGAGTGCGGGCACGAATCAGATCCCCCTCGAACTCCGCGACCATCGCGAGCACGTCGAACAGCAGCCGGCCGATCGGATCCTCCGGATCGTGGACCAATCCCCCGATGCTGAGCTTCACCCCGCGGCGGGTCAGCTCATCAACGATGTCGCGAGGGTCTGTGATGGACCGCGCGAGCCGGTCGAGCTTCGTCACGAGCAGAGTCGATCCGGCGTTACACGCAGCCAGCGCCTCTCGTAGCGCGGGACGCTCGCGGTTCCGGCCGGTCAGACCCAAGTCGACGTAGATCCGATCGGATGGGACGCCGGCCGCCCGGAGCGCGTCGCGCTACGCGGTCGCATCCTGCTTGTCGGTTGAGACGCGGGCGTATCCCACGAGCGACCGTGCGCTCAGTGTGTCAGTTGACGCCCCACCATCGGGCATCTCATCGGGCGGGTCTATTGCGACAAACAGCGCCGCGAGATTCCGGTCTCATGCGCAGCCATCCTGGGCGGCCGGATGACGACCCCTCATCGGACGCCGGACGCATCGACGCACTAGCCCTCCGAGGCTCGCGCCGCACTACCGTCGAATGCGCCCGCCCAAGGCACCCCTAATCCAGTAAGGGGGTGTCCTGCCCGCAGCACGGTGAGGGTGGCAGCCCGTTCGAGCCGGGCCGGGTCAGAGGAGCCTCGCGCTGCGGGCGCGAGGCTCCCGCTCGACGCGGAGAGCGATTCCCTATCGGTACGCATGTCCAAATCCTCGCGCATCGAACAGGGGCCGGAGAGGCTCCTCGACGCCGGAGCGGCTGTCCTCATCTACTCCGGAGGTGTCCGTTAGGGGGACTTGGGTTCAGCCGGTCGTTGCAATACCACCGTGAGTCGGAGTGTTGGCGATGGGATCGAAGTTGAAGCAGCGTGCCCGGGGTGGCGCGGTTCTGGGAGCTGCCGAGGGAAGGGTCGAGTCGGTCGGCGGCCCGTGATGCTGTCGGCGTGCCGGTGAAGAGCCGCTCAACGGAGCAATCAGCTGCTTTCCGTCCGTCGCCTCGCAGGGGGTGTCTGCTCGGATCTTATGCTTGATTCGTCACATTGTTTAGTGGTTCAGTATCGCGTCGACGTTTTCGGTCGTTCCGTATCCCACCATTCGATGAGGTTGGCGTGCAAGATTAGCGCGAAGGCTTCGACTGCAAGGTCGCCTCCGGTGGTCAGGGAATCGATTGCGGCAGGGTCCCACTGGTCGAGATTCACTACCTCGTCAGTGGAGGTGGGTGTAGCTCGAATGGTTGTGTCAACGCTCCATCCGTTTGAGCTGTGGGTTGCGGTAGCCGCGATGACGTCGTACGGGGTGGAGTAGTGGCGGCGCATCCACCCCACGACGTCGGCGAGGTCGCGGGTGTCGGTCAATCGTTCTCGATCGGGGTGTAGACGGGGCATCCGGTCCCGTAGGGCGGTTGGATGATGGGTGCGGCGGTGGTGCTGCTGGTAGATCGGGTGATTATGGTGCTGTCGATTTTGTAGGCGTTGACGATGCCGATGGGGTTAGCGAGGGGATCGGAGCCGTTGTAGGCGTTATATCCGAAGAGAACGAAGTAGACGGGTGTGCAGTTCGCGTCGTAGAGCGTCTTAGAGCCTGAGCTCCCGGGTGCGTAGAGGCCGTAGCTGAGTGTCTGCTGAATATCGAAGTTGGTGTCCGCGTCAAAGTGGCCGCGAGCGATGATGTGATTCAGTCCGAACCGGGAATTTCCGCAACGCATCGGCAAGTCCCCCTGGTCGTTGCTGTAGCTGCCGAGCGAGTGGTCGTACGTCTGTCCGTCGCAGGAATGAGTGTTCAGTCCTGGTACGTCAGCCTGAGCGGCAGGTGCGACAACCGTACCCAGGACGAGCGCAACGAACACCGTGGCGATTTTGCCAGCGGACCGATTTCGTGAGGTGTGCATGACTATTACGACCTTCATCCAAGTCCCCGCGCTCACCCCTTGTGAGCGGTCGTCGTGCACGTCTAGGTCTACTCCGCATAGCTCGGCAATACAACCCTGGGTGTTGCCGACACCCGGGCTTGGCAGCGGGACACGCATGCCCTTCGAAGATCATCAGTGGGACAGTGTTCGTGGCAGCGAGCTGCAAGTTGGCGTCTGCGGGAGGGCCGTTCCCCGCACCAGCCCGGCGCGCGGGATGCGCCGCGCGCGGGCGCGGGCGGCAGCGTTCCGCAGGACAGCCGCTCGCGGCCATCACTGCTACTGCAGCGACCAGCGCCAGTTCCGAGCGCAGTAGGAACATCCCGCGCTGATGTCCTCCGGCCCGAACGTCGGAGTAATGATCGACGGTGCGAGCTTCACCGCCACAGGCTTCGCGGGACGATACCGCTGCCCGCAGACGTCTAGGCGCCCGGCCAACCATCCCCATGCGGGACGGTTGGATTACCGGGGTTGATCCGCCCCTCCGAGCCGCGGAAGCACGCCCTCTACGCGCGTGTCCCGTCAAGCAGTCTTATGTGCTCCTCCTCGCTGGCCCTCCGCCAGCCGTAGGGCGCGACAACCAGGTACGTCACGCCGCCCTCCTCAACTCGGAGTCGTCCGCCGGAAAGCCCACCGGTCCCCACCTCTTCATCGATCCACACGAGCAGCTGCGAAGTCCAGTCCGCAGCATCTCGCGGGGTGGCATAGATCCAGGGCTGATCATTTCCCGACGACGGCAACGCGATCCTGATCCGAGCCGTGTGACCGCCGACCTGCACAAGCCGAAAGTCGAGCAGACCAGCGACCAGCCGCACGTCATCGATCCGGTAGTCGTACTCCGAAACCGGATGACGCCGCCGCATCCCGACAGCCTCGAGCGCTGCGGCAAGCTCGGCGTCCAGCAACATGCGCTGATCCTCCCAGACGCCCGGCCAGCGATCCCAAACGGAACACCAGAGGCGGAGCGGATAAGGCGCCGCGCGCGACTACTTGCTGGCGCGCTCGCTACGCTCACGGGATGGTCGGCCTTCCGCGGTGGCACCGGCGAGCTGACGCTCGCCGTTCGCGCCGCGCCCGGTTCCGGGTCTTACTCGCTGAGGCCTGCGGTGAGTGCTCGCACCCCTGGGTAGAGCACCTCGCGGACGCCGGCGCGGTCGGCAGCTCCGTCTGCTCGGAGTGCGTCTACGAGCTCGAGCATGAGTTCAGTAGCGGGCCGATTTGTCATCGACCGATTCCGATCGACGTGTTGAGTCGCGCTGACGCCGCTGCCCCGAACGTCTGACCAGCCGCCCGTTCTGCGATCTCTCAGTGAGACGCTTGATCGGCAGCAACGATACTCTGCAAAATAGAGTATGGTGCCACCGTGGAGGAAATACGAGAGCCGAGACTATGGATCATGACGGTCCTGGCGCAGGGGCGAGCGCATGGCTATGGAATTGTCTCCGAGGTGCAACGCCTGTCAGACGGCACCATGCTCTTGAAGATCCCCACTCTCTATGCCGCACTAGACCGCTTGGAGCGCCAGGGACTCGTTCGTCCAGACGGGGATGAGGAAGTGAACGGTCGTACGCGGCGCTACTTCCGACTCACCGATGCCGGTTCCGCGCGACTCGCCATAGATGCGGAGCGGCTCGCCGTGATGGAGAGAGCCGCCGCTCGCGCCGTGCGCGGTCTCGGGCGAAGCGCGACCGCATGAATGGCGCAACCGCCTACCGGCGTTCCCTGCGCTGGTATCGGTCTGAGTGGCGGGAACGGAACGCAGAGTCGGCGATCAGCGCCTACCTCGACCGAGACGACGCGTTGGGTCGATTCGGCCCTTCTCGAGTCGACCGCGCAACGCTCGCATGGTCCGGCGTCCTCGAGACGGCCGTCGCGCCGTTCCGACGAGCGCGCCTGCCGACCACAGCGACCGGCATCACATTCGCCATCGCGGCAGTTCTGTACATTGCCGTGCTCGACGTGCCAGCACGCTTCGCATTGCTGGCGGCCCGAACAGGCAACGTCGCAACCATCGCGCTGGGTTGGTCAGGAGCTGTCGCTTTCGTCGGTGTGATCGTCGCCATCGGATGGATCGTCGCCGCGGCGATCGCGCTGCGCCGCGGGCATCGCGTCGCTTCTCTCGCCCTCATCGCCGTTGCGTGCGGAGCGTCGGTAACGACGTATCTCCTGTCATGGCCAAAAGTGCAGGTCTTCACTCCTACGACACTCGCGCTCATAGTCCTGATTGCCGCTACCGCAGGACCGTTCGCCGGTGCGATTGCCGCTACGCGCGCAGGACTCCTCCGACAATCTGCCCTGTGGATCATCGGAGTATCGCTCCTCGCGCAGCTCCTCGGGGCCGCGATAATCGCTGAACTCGCTGATACGCCGACGCGCGCGGAAATCGTCGCCATCGTCGCCTGTGCCTACTTGCCACCCCTCGCGCAGGTTGCTTCCGCCATCTGCTTCGTCTTCCAAGGACGCGGCACCCAGTCACGAACGACGTCAGCCCCGTCCCAGCCGAGTGCCCTCACGGGCTTCCATCACCGCTCGCGGACGTCTCGCTGAACGATCCCCTACCGGACACCACATCCTCTCAGGCCGCTGTTCTGGGAGAGTGGACTGAATCGTGAGGGGCACCAATGATTGATGCGCGGCGGACCGTAGAGATGGATCGGCTGCCCGGAGGGTTCCGATGAACGGTCCGCGCGAAGGGCTCGGCCTTCCGCCCTTCGCGCTGTTCTGGAGCGCAACGACCATCCGCTCTTTCGGCAGTGCGATCGCGGGTGTCGCGTTCCAGGTGCTGATCGTCTCGGTACTGAACGCAACGCCTGCGGAGATCAGCATTCTCGCGGCGCTCGGCGTAGTGCCGTACCTGCTGTTCGGTCTGATCGTGGGCGCGCTCATGGATCGGTGGCGGCGCCAGCGGACGTTGGTCGTCACCAGCATCGGGCGTGCGCTGATTCTGGGAATGATCCCCGTCCTTCTCCTTCTCGATGCGCTCACCTTCTGGTCACTCGCCGCGGCAGTCCTGCTGCTCGGTGTCCTGACCTTGTTCGCGGACTCCGCCGCGCAGCCGTTCCTCCCGCAGATCGTTCCCCGGTCGTCCTTGGTGATGGCCAACGCGCGACTGGGCCAGAGCGAGACCCTGGCGGGAACGGCAGGACCCGCGCTCGGCGGAGCACTGCTCAACCTGATCGGCTCACCACTCCTGCTCGCCTTCGACGCTGCCATCAACGCGGTGTCGGCGGTGCTGCAATCACGCATCAAGGTGGAGGAGCGCCGGCCCGATCGCCGCGCACCAGGCCGTCACATCGGTCACGACATCCTCGACGGAATGCGATTCACCTACCGGCACCGCACCCTCCGGCCGCTCGCGCTCTCCGTCCACGCCTGGTTCCTCGGCAACAGCATCGTGACGACGGTGTTCGCGGTGTTCGTTCTCCGAGAGCTGTCCCTGCCCGCTTGGGCGTTCGGCGTCTCGCTCGCGTTCGGCGGCGTCGGTGGCCTCCTCGGAGCTCTCGTCGCACCTGCTGTCGGGGCGCGGGTCGGAGCGGGTCGTGCGATCCTGCTGGGCCGTGCGCTCGTCATCCTGCCCTGGCTGGCACTCGCCGTTCTTCCCCTCGACGTGGACAGCGGCCTCGGTCTCCTGCTTCCCGTCGTCTGCGCCGTGCAGTTCGTCTACGGGCTGTCGATGGGTATTGAGGATGCCAACGACACGGGATACCGGCAAGCGATCGCGCCCGACGAGATCCAGGGCCGCATGAACTCCACCATCCGCACAGCGAATCGCGTCGTGTTTCTCTTCGGTGCGCTGTTGACCGGCGTCCTCGTAACGGCTTGGGGCTACAACCTGACGATCGGAGCGGCGGCGATCGCCTTCACCGCAGCCGCGCTCATCGTCGCACTCTCCCCCCTGCGCAATGCCCGCCACGAAGACGCAGAGATCTCTCCCGAGCAGGCTCCCGACTCGATGGACGAGACAACTCGCTAAGCGAGCCCGCCTGACGCCAAGTTGAGGTGTGCTCCAAACGAGCGCTCTCTGCCGCCATAATGCGATCGCAGAACACCGCCACAGAGCGATCATCTCTACATTTCGCGGCGGTCGGTGTCGCTCATGCGTGTACCGGTGAACGATCCCCATACGGGACGTCGGCCGCGCGGCGGAAGCCAACCATTTAGAACTTGGACGGCGTTCCTGAGACGTTCCGCGCCCGACCGGCCATGTCCATAGTGAAGAGCAAGGTCTGCTCGAGGAGGAAACGATGGACGACGACGGATTCGATGAGTTCCTGGCCCGCTCGGGACGTAGTCCGATAGGTGGGCTCGCGTCTCGCACTGTTATTGAGGACCTGGTGTCCGCCACCGCGGAGAGCGCGACACCACGGCGTCCGTGGTGGCGTCGCCCGCTTCTAATCCTCCCCGTGATCGGTGTCCTCGCCGCGACGACAGCCGGGGCCGTCGTCTTCACCGTGGGATTCGATGCGGACGCGATCGTCCCGATCAACTACACGACCGACTCGGGTCGACAGGTCAGCTGTCACTACGCGGTCGAGGCCGGCATCGGCGGCACGAGCGACCCGGCAGCGGTAAAGGACTTCATCGCTGAGCACGACTGGTCAGGGATCGGCCAGCGCGTCTACGAAGAAGCCCTCGCACATCCCTACATCCCACGGAACAGCGAAGAGGCCGCCGGCCTCACGCAGGCCAACCTCGACAAGTTCTCGTTCGGGGCGGCTCTGACCACGGTGATCTGGGCCGAAGTCCCCGACGAACTGGTGCCCGAGGACCTGCTGAGCGGAGCCGAATCCGACTGCGAAGGAGAACTGCGGTGACCCTGGACGACCAGCTGTCATCGAAAGCCTCCTCGACGCGGCGAGGCGACGACGAGCGCGCCAGACGGGTGGAGCTCCTGCTTCTCGCCCAGGCGGAACCGCTACTGCGCTACTTCTCCCGCCGAGCTCCCCTGGATGACGCCCCCGACCTCCTCAGCGAGACCATGCTCACCGTCTGGCGCCGCGCGAAAGACGTACCCGCCGGCAACGAAGGGACGCTCTGGATCTACGGGGTCGCACGCCGAGTCCTCGCTACTCACCACCGCTCGAATCGCCGCCGAACCAGCCTCGTTGACCGCCTCCGAGACCAGATTGTCGTTCACAACCCGGCCCACGACCAGCTGGACGACATCAGCGCGCACCTCCACCACCTCATCGAGAGGTTGCCCGCCGTTGATCGCGACATCATCGGCTTGGTCCACTGGGAAGGCTTCACCCTCGAAGAAGCCGCACGCATCCTCGAGAAAAACCCCTCCACGATCCGGACCCGATACGCGCGACTTCGACAACAGCTGAAGTCGGAACTCCAAGCCGAGGTCTAGCTCCGTCAGATGGCCATCCCCTTACGGGACAGACTCTCGACTGATTCCATCGTCGCGTCGTCAATTCGGGGTCCTGCCGGACATGTACAGAGTGAAGGCCACTCGAGCGCACAGGAGCAGATCATGACCACCGAACCTCACGACGCGGGCAGCGATCGGGCGATGAACGCGCTCCTGGACGAATCGGCGCCGCCGACCCCACTGGCGGAAGCCGTCTCCGACTCCTCTCTTCGAGAGATGATTCGCGGAGCGGAGTGGAACGCGCGACGCGGCAGGCGACAGGCGACGCCTCGTGCGCTCGTGATCGGGACCGTCGTCGCTCTCACGCTGGGCGGCACGGGTGCAGCAGCGGCAGCGACGCTCTCGGGGTGGGAGCCGTGGGTGGCGAATCCGGATTCCGTTGTCCACTTCACCCTGCCCAGCGGAAGAGAATGCGAGCTCCGAAGCGTCGCCAAGGAAGGCGACCCGGAGGACATCAAGGAGATGCAGGACGTGCTTCGCACCACCGACGTGCTCGCCCTCGCGGACGTCGACGGCGAGCTTGCTCGGATCGTCGCCCGGGACGTGACCGTCCGCGGCGACGACGGCGACACCGTGGTGCCCGCGACCGAGTTGTACTCCGAAGATGAGCTGTACCGCCAAGCCGTGGAGGGCGCGATCATCAACGTCGTCTGGGACGAGCTCGAAGATCGAGGAGTGGTCGATCCCGTCACCGGATCGGATCTCTCCTTCGGAAGCCAGGACGACTGCGCAGACCTCACCCAGGCAGACCGCACCCAGTGAGCCGCCGCGACACCCGAGCCGATCGCGTGGTCACGATCCTCGACGCCACAGCCCGTGACCTTCTGAACTACCTCGAACGCCGAGTCGGCGCCGACGACGCTCCCGACGCGCTCTCCGAGACAATGACGATCGCGTGGCGCCGATCGTCATCCATGCCCCTGCCAGACGAGGACGCCCGCCTCTGGCTGTTCGGGGTCGCGCGGAACGTCGTCCTGAACACCAGCAGGACCCGCCGGCGCCAAGACCTCCTCGCCGAGAAGCTCCGCGGCACCATCGACCCCACCGTCGTGATCGCAGAACCCTCCGACATCGCCCTCGACGTACGGGCAGCTCTGGACAAGCTCGCTCCAGAGCTCGCAGAGCTCGTGCGACTGGTGCACTGGGACGGCTTCTCTCTCAGCGAGGCAGCTCAGATCGTCTCCGTCCCGCCGTCAACGGCGCGCAGTCGGTACCAGAAGGCGAAGCGCGAGCTCGGTGACCTGCTGTCCCCGCAGCCCTCGGAACGAGCACTTAGGTCTGCAGAGAAACGCTGGGTCTGACGCGCTAGCCCATCGGCTATCGAGACAAGTTCCGGCAGCGGCGGGGGTGTCGGACCACGCGGCCGTTGGCGAGAACCGCACATTGCGAGCCGTATTTCCTGAGTCCGACGACCCACGTCTGAGCGATCCGTCCGACCAGGCTGTGACCATGACTGAATCGCCCATCACTCGATCAACTCTTCTCCACCAGTCGCTTGCAGGCGGCATGGACGTGTCCCACGTCGAGGTGCGCCGAATCTCAATCGCAGCTGGCACGAAGGGCGGTGCTCACGTTCACAACGGCCCTGTCTTCGGAGCCATCGAAAGGGGGTCGGTCACCTTCCAGATCGGTGAGGAGGCCGAGACCACCCTTCGCGCGGGCGACGTCTTCTACGAGCCTGCCGGGGTCATCGTCTCCAAGTTCGACACCACGAGCGAAGACGTCGTGTTCATCGGCTACTTCCTCCTGGCGGACGGGGCAGCACCCGAGATCGAGTTCACTGCGCAGGACTGACCGCTAGCCCGTCCCCGTACGGGCGGCCTCCCGCGACGGATCGCACGCGCACATAACGCTGGTCGAGTGGTCGGAACGTGGAATCCTCGTCCCATGATCGTGAGCGACGGACAGGCCTGCGCCCCAGGGGACCTCGACGTGCTCACCGACCGACTCCGACTGTGCCGGCCCGCCGAAACCGACCTCCACGAGCTGTCCCGCCTCTACACCGATCCGCGGATCGCGGAAGAAGATCCGCTCCTCCTCCATCTCTCCGCCGATCAGACCCGGGCCGTCATCGCGTACCGGAGGACCCAGTGGACACAAGACGGACTCAGCAGCTGGGTGATCCGCCGGCGCGACTCCCCCACCGACAACCATGATCTGATCGGAATGGGCGGATGCACCCTCCTCTCCGACGCGGCCTGGAACGTGGCGTTCACCCTCCACCCCGACCACTGGGGAAAGGGCTACGCGCAGGAAGTCGCCCTCACCGGCATCGAACTCGCCCACTTACTCCGACCGGAGCTGCCCGTCACCGCGGTCGTCGCAGAACGCAACGCACGCTCCCGCCGCACGATTGAGCGACTCGGCCTCCAGCGGAGGTGGGAAGGTCCGGATGCGCACAGCCCAGACCCGACCGCTCGAATCGTCCTCTACGCCGACCGCCAGCTCTCCATCGAACAAGTCCGCCAACTCACCAGCTAAATCCGGCCACAGCACGACCTCATCAGCCGGCCAGGGATCCCTCACGGGACCGTCAATGGTGATGAGGCGATGAGTGAGCACGTTCGTGCCTGCGTCAAGACAGTGGATCTGTCGCGGTGGAGCATCCCCTACCGGACGCATGGTTGACGGTCCCATGGAGGGCGGCCGCCTCCACTAGACCTCTTTATCCGACTGGGGTAGCTACCCTCGAGCCCATGACCGACCAGCAGAACGATGCACGGTTGCGCGCGAGGCGGATCGCCGGTGCGACGGCGATTGTTCTCACCGTTGTCGCCGCGCTTCTCGTTCAGGCCGGCGCGAGCTTGCTGACCCTCGCCTCACCAGCCATGACGGACTGCCGGCCGCGCGAGATCCCGCTGAGCGCAGCAGCCTGGTACCTCGGCGCCCTGCTCGTTATCGGAGGATCCGTCTATGCGGCGGCGAAGACCGCGCGTGCGCTCACATCGACCGCGCTCCCCTACGCCCTCCTCCTCACAGCGATCCTCGGAATCGTGACGTTCTCGGGACTAGCGATCCTCATCGCCGGGCTGATGGGCTTCGCGGAGATGGATGACCCTGGACCGCCTCCGACAGGCGGACCCGTCCTGCTCCTCATCGCCGCACTCAGCACACCTGCCTGGGCGCTCGGCGCATCCAGCATCCTCATGCTGTCCAAGAGACGCAGAGTGCCGTCTCGTCCGGCGGCGTCGCTCATCGCGTTCGCTGCCATCACTGCGACGAGCGTTGGTCTCCAGCTCGTCAGGTTCACCCTGACCTGCTGACGGTGATCACAGAGGTCCTCTACGAAAGGGGCAACGACGGTACCGCCACACGGCACCGATCATCGGCACCGCGGGACTCGAGAAGTTCCTGCTCAGCGACCCCCTTACGGGACGCCAGAAGCGATGGAAGCACGGCGGAGCGCGCGACGGCGTGGCGATGCGCTCGCTACGCTCACGGGATGTTCGGCCTCTCGCGTTGGCGCCCGCGAGCTGACGCGCGCCGTTCGCGCCGCGCTCGGTTCCGCTCCCTGCTCGCTGAGGCCTGTTGCGCGTGCTCTCACCCGTGGGTGGAGCACGTCGCGGATGCCGGACCGGCCGGCGGTCACGTCTGCTCGGAATGCGTCTACGAGCTCGAGCACGGGTTCAGCCACGGGCCGACCTGTCACCGACCGGTTCCGATCGACGTGTCGAGTCGCGCTGACGCCGCCGCCGCGACAGCAGCGCGGGGCGGCAGCGAGCGACTGGTCGGAGGAGGTCGGATGCGAGACGATGCAGAAGACCGTGATGACCCTTCGATCCCGACCCTGCGCGAAACGACAGCCGCTCTCTTCTTCGGGCTGGTCCAGCCCCGAGACGTGATCGCTCTGGCAGCGAATCTCGTCGCAGCAGGGAGTGACAGCGAGTCCCTTGTCGCTCTCGCGTCCCTCTACTCCAGCGCCACTCCCGCCGACGTCTTCGACCTCAGCTCGGCGGCACTCATCGAAGCGGGCGCGCGGCCATTGGATCGGGACGGTGAGGAGATCCCGCTTCTCGCGCTGCGCGTCGCATGCCGTCGTTTCCTCACCGGCGACTGGGATCTCCGCTCCTTCTCATCCTGGGTGCACGACCGGATCGGTCACGACGGACCGGCAGCTGCGCAGCCGCTTGTCGAGGTCGATGACGAGCTCGACGCGCGAGGCATCGGAGCCGGCGAGCGATACCGCCAGAAGGTCGCTCGACTCGCCGCCGCCTTCCTCGCTGACACAGAAGGGCCGGCGAGCGAGAACCCCTAACGAATCCGTCCGGTGCACGATCGGCTATCGAGACTGAAACTCCTACCGCCTTGGTACGGGACTGGTTCCCCCGCATCGACCGCGACGCCTGCTGACATGATCGTGGTCATGCCCTCAATTCGTTCGGCAAAGTTTCGGGCAGAGTCGTCGGTGGACGCTGTGCTCCTGCGGGCACTCGCCGGGCACGAGTCGAAACAGGTGCGCATCGCTGTTGCCGAGAACGCCGCTGCGGATGACCTGACGATCGGGCGTCTCCTCGCTGATGACGTCGACGCCGTGCGCCTCGCCGCCGCCAGCAGCCTTCGTGAACGCCCGCAACTCCACGAGATCGCGGCGAAATCAACGGACAAGTGGGTCCGTGCGATCCTTGCCCACCTGTACGCGGACGACGACCAAAGGTCGCTCGCCCTTGCGGTACAGAGAACACTCGCGGCGGATCCCTTCGGGGAGACTCGTGGCCGGACGGCTCAGACCACCGACGACTTGGAGATCTTCGAGTCGCTTCTCACCGACCCGTCACCGGTTGTCCGCGGCATGTGCGCGCGCAACCCCCGCATCTCCCTGACACAGATGGAGCGTCTCATCACCGACCGCGATCGCGCCGTCCGCGCCGGAGCCGCAGAGGGCGGACTCCAGTACCCCAATGACGAGCAGTTGCTCCGGCTGGCGCGCGACCGGTCGGTCGAGGTGCGCTGGGCAGTACTATTCCGCGCCGACCGACCCAGACGAGCAATCGAACTCATCGCAGAGGACAGCGACGAGATTAACCGACACCACGCGCGGATCGCCCTCCACGACGAGCACGACATCATCGCGCCAGCGGTGACGCACCGTGCACGCGCAGAACGTCGACGGGCACAGCTTGTTCGCTCATTCGGTGAGTGAACGGCGGGGAGTGAAGAGCGCCTTGTACGGCACGCGGTCTCGTTAGCCGATCCCCATATGGGACGGAGCTGAGCGGGTAGCGTCACCGGCATGACCTCGGGTTCGCGTCACCGCATTCGAGTTGCTGCCGCACTCACAACCGGAGCGGCGCTGCTCACCGCCGCCGGCTGCGCGCCGGCGGTGCAGACGTCGGGATGCCCGGGCTGGGCGTATTTTGGATCCGCGGAAGCCCGCTACGAGGTCGCCGAAGCGGTCATCACGACCGCCTCCCCTCGCGCCTCGGGAACTCAGAGCGTCTTCAGCGTCGCAGCATCCGCATACATGGTCACCGTGGATGAGACAGAGAAGGGACCGTTCATTGCAGGAGAGACAATCCGCGTCGTGTCGATGCCTGATGCGTGCAGCGGCACCGACCTCTACCCGGACGGAGACCCGATGGACACCGACCAGCCCCTCCGCCTGTACCTCAGTTCCGGGAACGGATTCTGGGCGACGCTGACTCCGCTCGAGGGCGCTGAACCGATCGAGGAATAGCCCGCCAGTCGATCCTCTTACGGGACGTAACGCCTTCCGTGGGATGGCTCAGTCGGCAGATGCCGCGAGTGCCGGCGCTGCCAGGCCGAGTCCTTCGCAGAAGGGGCCAGTGGGCTGGCCCGCTCTGTTCGGGAAGACGCCGAGCCTGGTGTCCGCGAGGACGCAGACCGTCGGGTTAGGTACGTTGATGGGTCCGCTTCCCGGGTAGGGCTCGTCGGGGACGGCGCTCCAGCTCGCTTCGCATCGTTCGAGGGCGGCGGCGACCCGCTCGGACAGTGGAAGCAGCTCGAATGCGTTGCGGTCGTCGTCCACGAGGATGCTCGTGGTGTGGTCCGCGCGGACGTCGGCGACGGAGTAGCAGTCGAAACTCGTGTTGGCTTCGTCGTTGCTAGCCTGCGTTACGGTGATCGCGGCGGCGCTGGTGCCGATCGCGACGACGGCCGCGAGGCCGAGCCCGACGAGGCGGCGGCGCTTGGTGGAGCGGTGGCGGGCAGCGATGTCGGTGAGGATGGTGGCGCGCATCCTGGTGAGCTGTCCCGTGGTCGGGCCGAGGTCGTGGGTCATCAGTTCTCCCTTTCAAAGGGGCGCAGGGTGGTGCGGAGCGCGGTCCGCAGCCGGCTGAGCCGGTTGCGGATAACGCCGTGGGTGGAGCCGAGTGCTTTCGCGGCGTCGGCGTAGCTGCTGCCCTGCTCGATACACAGGTAGTACAGCGCTTGATCGGTGTCGGAGAGCTCGGAGACGGCTTCCTCGATCGCCGCGGCGAGCTGGCGCCTCGCAACTTCTTCGTCAGGGGTGCCACGTCGATCCGGGTGCAGGGACAGGTCCGCGTCCTCGGTGCGGTTCCGTGCACGGGTCTTGGTTCGGACGAGGTTCAGCGCGGTGAACCGGGCGGTGGTGAGCAGCCACGGAAGGGCGGATGCGTCCACGATCGCGACGTCGTTGATCCGCGTCCACGTGGTGAGGAATACGTCTTGCACGACGTCTTCGGCGTCGCTGGGCGTGCGAACGATGCTGAGGGCGTAGCGGTAGGTCGTCGCCGCGTGCCGGTCGTAGAGCCGGCCGAACGCAGCCCGGTCGCCTCGCCTCGCGCCGTCCATCAGGGCGGCGTCATCAGTGCGCGCCGCAGCGTCTCGCGCGGGTGCTGCTGCTTCCGGTGGCGTGCTCATGCCTAGTGGTGTCCGATCCGAGCCGATCGTCTCAGACGAGATCCGCTTTGCAACTCTCCGCTCGAGGATCCCCAAACGGGACTGGCTGACGTCTCCTCAACGCCCTGCCGGTTTCACGTCGAGTTGTATCACTTGAGTTTGATTTGGAACCAACTCGATCAAGCGGACACTTCTAGGCATGGGTGTGGGATGGGAGACGGATCGCGAGGTCTGGCGGCGCGCGACGGGGGCTGATCCGCGGGCATTCGCGCTGATCTTCGACCGGTATCACCTGCGCGTTCGGGCCTACTGCCGTCAACTGCTCGGGGAGTCCGTCGACGCGGAGGATGCCGCGGCCGTCGTGTTCCTTGAGGCGTGGCGTAAGCGCGCCGACGTCCGCTTCGTCAACGACTCGCTCGCCGCGTGGCTGCTCGTCGTCGCCCTGAACGTCACCCGGAACATCGGTCGCGGTCGACGCCGATACGAGCGGATGCTGCGCACTCTTCCACCTCCTGTCAACGCGCCCGATCCAGCAGTGACGGTGGCAGCCGCAGCGGCATCCGCCGAACGCAGCCGCACCATCAGAGCTGCACTGACGATGCTGCGGCCGGCGGATCAGCAGATCCTCGCGCTCTGCGTCATTGAGCAGCTCACCCTCGAGGAAGCAGCCGCCGTGCTGCGCATTCCGGTCGGGACGGTGAAGTCCCGACTGTCCCGCGCCCGAGGTCGCCTACGCGATGAGTTCACACGCAGGCGGACACTTCCCCACACCTTCCGACCCGCGGAGTACTGACATGACAGCACCAGAGCACGACCGTACCCTCGCCCTCCGAACGGTGATCGCGCAGGCCGCAGAGAATGACCCAGGCAGCGGGCGCCACCGACGTCACCGGATCGCGATCGCCGCGGTTCCCGCGGCCGTCATCCTCGCCGCGGTCTCGGGCGGACTCTTCTTCGCCCAAGCGCCGGTGTCCGACACCATGACGGTCGCTTGCTTCGCGCGAGCAGAACGCAATGGGTCCGAGTTCCCCGGCACCACAGGAGCCCTCGCAACACCAGACGGAATACCCGGAAGCGGCGATCAGGTGCCGATCCCGGACGCGATCGCGTTCTGCTCCGACCTGTGGAGGCAGGGCGCACTTGACGTCGGCACGGCGAATGGCTCACCATTCGACCTTCGACCAGGACAGATTCCTTCCGAACTGACCGTCTGCGTCATGCCCGACGGCATTGCAGCTGTCATTCCCGGTACCTCCGACGTCTGCGGGCAGCTCGGCCTCGCCAACCGCGTCAAGTGACTACCAGCGCACCCGATGAACCATCCCGTTACGGGACGCGCACAAGGGGCTCGGGTTCCGACACTAGACCGGTGTCGAAGCAGAAGAAGATCCGGGAAGTGCTGCTCTCAGCTTGGGCCGGTACGACACGTGGGAGCACCGCTTCTCTCGAACACGGCCCGAGTGGCCGCCGCGGCCGCCGTCAGGGATGCCGGCGATCGATCTGGACAGCACCTCAGGCATGTTGGCGACCTTCCTCGAGCCGGGCGTCCTGCTCTCCATCGAACGCAGGAAGCCGCGGAACGTGCTCTGGGTGGGCGTGCCGAACGAGCTCACCCGGAACTGGTTCTACCTCTGGGAGGTCAACTCGAAAGCCGTGTGGGACCCTGCACCAAAGGGCTACAGACCTCGAACCATCACACTCGTCCGAACCGGCGACCGCTACCTCCAGGGACTAACCGTTGTCGCGGACCCTCCTCCGTCCGAGGATCTCCCCCACCACTGGACAGCCCGTTCGAAGACCGGGAGTCGGCAGCAGTGAAGTGGCCCGCTCAGCGATTCCATACGGGGCAGGGATCTTCGCACCGCTATGGCGGGCAGCGCCCCAGGCGAGCGAGGGCGTTCTGACGACGGCGGTCCCGGTGGGATGATCGGCGCATGGCGCCGATTTTGAGGGAAGTGCATCTCTGGCCGCACACGGGTCACCCGGATGTCCGATGGTCTCCACCGCGCCCCCCGGACGAATCGGGCTGGCCCCTGCTCGAGATGGACGCCATTCTTCGAGGGTCGAGGAAGATCTCCGAACCGCTCGGAGAACGCCTGGCGGAGCAGCGCATAGAGATGCCGCGGGCGAGCATCCGACTTCTCCCAGGAGGAGCATCCGCGAGTACCGATCTCGAGGTCGAGATCTCTCGCATCGTGATCGACGGTGAGAACTCGGTCCACTTCGCGGTACCGGCGGGATTCCACAACCTCGATGTGCGGGCGCGGGACGAACTGGTGCTGACGATGTGGACGGAGACGCTGCGAAGGCTGGTGAGCAACCATGGCGGCGATCCGGCCGCGGTGAGTCGAGCGACTGACGCTCTGAAAGGAATCGACTACGAGGAACCGCGTCGCGGGCCCTGTAAGCAGAACCCGGCTCGATCGCATCGCATGCGGCTGATCGGCGTACTCAAGGACGACGGCTACTTCCGTCTACGTGTCGAAGTCGAGCACCTGGACGGAGGTCGGCCGCCGGTGCTGTCCGAGACGATAGTCGGCGACTCCACCTTCTGGTCGTTCGATCGCGCTGCATGAGACCTGCGGTGGACGTCGAGCTCCTCCGTTGAAGGCGTATCGATTCCCGGCATCCTGCTCGGCGACCGAGGACGGTTCACCCTCGACGTCGCCACCGGTGCGGTCCACCCAGCGGAGGATTCAAGACGCCGCTGCCGATCGAGTCGACCGGTCCCGCCGTCGGGGCGGGCTTCCGTTTCATCGAGCAGCCCGCTGACGACGTCTACGTCGGGTGGGGAGGAGGAGGCCCGGTGAACGATGTTCCCGCGGAATATCTCGCCGAGGTCGACCAGCTTGCTGACCGGCTCTGCTCACCCGAGTGGAAACCGTGGTGGCGCCTCGTCGGCGTGGACCACGTGAGTGGGTACGTCAACTACGAGCCACCGCGCGAGACGCCGATCATCCGACTCGTGAACAAGACACTGACGATGATCGTCAGGCGTTCTGTCGCAACGATTCCCACCGGACCGGAAGCAGAACAGCTAGCTCGGCAAGACGTAGAAGCCGCCCTCACCCGTCTGGCCGCACGCAAGAACGTCGAGCTTCCTCCGCTCTGAACCAGCCGCGAAAGGCGCGCACACATCCCCACCTCAGCCGCCGAACACAGCTGGGCGCTGCAAGCACACCGCTACGGAAGACGTCGACCGCGACCGTCGCATCTCGTGACCGGTCAACCATCCCCCGTACGGGTACCTAGCCGCACAACACGGGGAGGCGTGGCTTGTTTCGTAGGCTGAGCCCATGAGGTCAGCACTTCGGAGCGCAGCCGGCGGTGCCCTCATGCTGATGGCCCTCGCCGGAGGTCTGGTCTCGCTCGGTGCCGGGTGGATCATCGATGGACGTGAGCCTCCAGCCGTTCAGTGCGAGAGCGGCCCGTACCCGCGAACAGGCGGACCGTTCCACGAAACGACCCGTATCACCGGATCGGTGACGATCTTGCCCCTCGGGGTGGACTGCACCTACGACGTCGACGGAGACGAGGTCGGCCCGCAGACAGTCCGGCACCCGAACATGCCCGCCACTGCAGGTTTCCTGGGCAGTGCGCTCACTTTCGCTGCTGGAGCAGCGCTCCTCGTCGTCCGGTCCGGTCGGGCAGGACCCGTCTCTGCCGACTGATGCGCCCGACCCCGGCGACTCGCTCAGCCATCCCCCGCCGGGACGTGCGTGGTGGGTAGCGTCCGCCCTACTCTGACGGGATGGAACTGCGGACCGCGAAGACCCTCGGCATCCTCGCGATGGTGATCGGCACCCCAGTCGCCCTCCTCACCCACACGATCGGCTGGATCCAGACCGGCTGGGAACCCGCCGCCGTGCAGTGCCAGCACAGCGACTACCCCGACGGGATCGACCTCTACTCCAGCCGCGTATCGGGCGAGAAGATCCTCTACCCGCTCGGCCTGTCCTGCACCTACGCAGCCAGCGAGACCTCACCAGGCATCACCATCCGTCACCACAGGTGGGACGCCACCGCCCTCTTCACCGCAGCCGCCGCACTCGCTCTCGCGGGAACCGTCGTCGCGCTCAGAGCCGAACGCAAGCAGGAGCTCATCACCGAGTCGAAGGAAGAACGAGCGACGACATAGCGCAGCGCCCCTCTGCCGGTCAACGATCCCCTTACGGGACGGCCGGTACGCCGACTCTCTCCCCGACAGAATCGTGCATCCGTGTCATGCCATCAGGGGTGCAGGGTTGAGCCAGACTGGCCGAGTGTCAGCACTGCGCCATTGGGCGCCATTCCCCTTCGTCGCAGTCGCCATCGTCGCAACGGTAATTCTCACCGCTCTCCACCTGGTCGAGCTGTATGTGCTGACTACCCAGCAGCTCGCGCAGGTCGGGACTGGGCAAAATACCGCGGGAATAGTCGCGTTCTTCGCGGTCTACCTCATTCCGTCCGCCCTGATCGAAGGTGTGCTCATCGGGCTTGCTGCGTTCGCTGCCGCTCGGCTCCTGAAGCGCGGACGTCGAGTCTCGCAACGCGCGATCGCACCGCTCGTCGGTCTGGTCGCGGCGGTCGTCGCCCTCTGCCTAATGGTGGTGCCGTTGATCGGGTACGCCACAGGTGGGCTTCTCCAGCTGGGCGCCGGGATCGCGGCCCTCCTCTCGGGCGAAGCCGGAAGCGGCCCGGCGAACCTGATGGAAGCCATCGCGCTCGCCCTCCTCCTATACGTCGGAGCCTTCACCCTGAGTGCACGCCGCCTCTTCAATACCGCTGCGGCCGCGGACGCTCACGCCCGCTGACATCTACAGCTCCTCGGATGGACCCGCTGGACGATCCCCGTACGGGACAGCAGGGCCGAGACGCGCTTGAGGACAACACCGACCGAGCGCGTCGAGAAGTCCCGCCGATGTCAGGAGGGGGCGCGGTCTCCGCGCACTGTGAGGAACCAGGCGGTGTCATTGTCCGCGTTCGATGCGATGGCGTCGACACTCGATATCGGCTTCTCGCCAAGCGACGCGGGATCGATCTCGTGTGGGCCATCGGCGCAGTCGATCGCGTCGAGGGTGGTCGTCGTCCTCGTCGCCGGTCCCCCAGCCGTGGAAAGCGATCCGATTTCGAGGTCGATCACTCCTTCGCCGAGGCAATCGAAGGTGATCGCGGTCGGCAGCGCCGGCCTCTCGAGGGTGACTTCGACGCGGCCGCCGTCATCGTCGGCCTCGACGTTCAGCGAGAGGACCGCTACGACGTCGCGATCCGTTGCCACGTCCGCCTGGCGCTCTTCGCGCCACTGCGTGATTCGAGGATCTTCACCGGGTACCGGTGTGCAGCCGGCGAGAGCCGCCACAAGAACAAGACCAGCTGCTGTGTGGATCGGACGGGGCCTCATTGCTACACAGTAGAGGCACAGGACGCCGAAGAAGACCCATCATCACAGCGCCAGCGCTCGTCTCCTTCGCAGCGCGATACGGTGTGCTGACGAGGCACAGGGGGATGCGGTGGAATCGACGACGCGCCTGAGGCGGGTGGCCGGAGCGGCAGTGGCGGCGCTCACGATGACGCTCATGGCCGGGTGTTCCGGCCCCGACACCGAGGCGTACACCGATTTCGAGCGGGCGCAGGACGAGCGGGACACTCTTCCCGACGTCGGCACCGTAGGAGACGGCTACGACCCCGCCTCGATCCGTTACGTCGGCTCAGCCGACGGACTGGACGTCTGGATCGGGTCGCAGACCACGACCGGAGGCCGGTGCGTCATCGTGGACGGAGACGGCGACAACGAAGACGGAAGCGGCTGCGGGGATGAGCTGTCGCTGAACGGAGCATGGGCCGTCCAGATTCACACCGATGGCGCCGGTCCAGACGACCCCACTGGCCTCGACTGGACGAGCCTCGGCGAGAACGTGTCCATCCGCCGGTACTAACCACCCTGTTCCTCACGTCGACCGCGCGGACGAGCACGTGCGAACGACCCCTACCGGCCGCCCGGTCGACCATCCCCATACGGGACGCCGCGCTCGGAGCATCTCGCCTTGCTCGCGCAGCGTCGTGCGGAGGATCATCTCGAAGGTGGCAGATGATTGGTACCGCGATCCTGGGTGGGATGCCGCTGACCGTGACGAGTTCGAGCGTCGTCTCAGCCGAGCACGACCGCACAACCGTCAGCAGTACCTCAAGCTCAAGGCCATAGCTCTTCGTGACGCGGGCCTGATCGACGCCGCTCGATCCCTGCTCATCCGCGCAGTGGACTACCCCGAGCCGGATCTCGCCGTTGAACGCGCGCATAGTCGCGAGTTGCTCGGAAACATTGCTGTGCAGACCGGCGACGTGGAGGAGGCCCTGCACCAGTACCGGACGGTGATCCAGGAGAATCCGACCTTGAACGGCACATCGGGGTCGATACGCATCGCTGCCGCCGAGGTGCTCCTCACCCGAAAGGGGCCAGGAGACGTCGAGGAGGCCATCGCCCACCTCGACTCGTGGCCGGCTGAAGTCGGCTTCCAACTCTCGTCCGAGATCTTCCGGTGGCATCTAGCGCGCATCAGCGCGGCCACGATCAAGCGCGACGTCGACGCCGTACGAGAGTCTGCACGCGCTGCTCTGCAACTGGTCGAGGCCCCACCTCAATTCCGGTTCCACCCGACCGTCGGCCTCGTTCACACGGACCGCAAGACGCTGCGCCAGCTGCGTCGCTGGGCGAGGTGAACCCAAGCCACCTGCTCCAACAGCAGATGATGCTCTCAGCATCTCTCTAAGCCATCCCCCGACGGAACGCCCATGCGCTCTCTTCGGCACTGCTCTGGTAAGCGCCGAACTACAGCTGGGGAGAGACTTGGGGCATGTGGTTAGAGGGAATCGCGCTTGAGCGGCGGTTACGCGAGCTGGACACCCCTGGGCCCGGCGATGAGCCGGTTGACTTCGACGGTCAGCGACTGGCAGCAAAGGTGGACGCCCTCGTCGCACTGCTCGATGAGAGCTTTCCCAGGGCTGTAACGGCGGATCGTCCCTGGGAATGGCAGGACTCCGCGACCTTCACGCACGTCACGGTCGACGGTGCAGCAAACCGCACTTCGGCGAACCTCGTCATCTGCATCAGCCGACACGGAGACCTTTGCTTCATTGCCCTCGAAGCCCAGGAAGCGTATACACGCGAGGAGTTCGATGCGCTGGTCGAACCAGAGGACTTGTCATCGATACTGGCAGCCCTCGACACCGTGAACTTCACAGTCACTGCCGAAGAAACGCTCTGGGCCCGATACGACGGACCGCGCGTGATGAGCAACTCGAGCTGGATCGAACGCTACTTCGGGTATCCGATTTGAGCGCGCCCGGCGAGCAGGTCCGCGCGCCGAAGCTGCGTTGAGCGGTAACCCATCCCCTTACGGGACGAACCAGCTTGCCCCGCGGGAGCCGACATGAGCAGTGAACCGTCAGGGCGTGCTCTGCGCCCCACGTACGGTCAGGAACCAAGCCGTGTCGCGATCGGCGTCAGTTGTAGCCGCGCCGACGAGATTGATGGGGTCGGTGCCGAGGGAGGCCGGATCGATGTCGAGCGGGCCATCGCCGCAGTCCACGGTCCGGACAGTGGTCTTGCCTGTCGTGACCGTGCCGGTCTTGGAGTCGGAGTCGAGCTGCAGTTCGACTGTGCCATCCCCGAAGCATTCGAAGGTAATGGCGCCGGGCAGCACCGGTTGGTCGAAGGCAGATACCAGCCGATCCCCCTCCCGTCCCGCGCTCGAATCGGACGACAGCACAGCGAGGAAGGGACCTCCCGCGTCGATGTCAGCCTGACGATCCGAGCGCCACTGGGTGAGCTGTGCGCGATCAACGGGCTCCGGCGCGCATGCGGTCATGGTGCCCACGACAGCCAGTAGGAGTGTGAGTGCAACAGAACGACGACTCATCTGCCCACCCTAGGTCCGACCGGATTAGGTCGAGCGAGTCTCATCGTCCGGCATGGCGGAAAGTGTCGCACTGGGCGATCCCCTTACGGGACGCTCTCGGTCGCGAGTCGGTTGCTCCTCGTGGTGAGAGCCGCGTCACGCCTACTGTTCTCCCGTGGGAGAACTCAAGGGAACGAGCGCGGCGGCGGTCGAGGCCGCTTCTCGTCGCGCCGAGGGGTGGATACGCCGTGGTTGAACGTCTGGACAGTTGGGATCCGAGTGGACTCTCGCCGGACCGGCAGACATCACCCCGCCAACGACGGTTGTTAAGACTGTCGCTCGTGCTGGGCGCTCTAGCCGTCGTGGCGGCCGCGGTTCTGTGGGTGGGTGATCTGCTGTTCGGAGTGCATGGCCCTTCGCACTACGTCAGCATCACCAACGACACCGCAGCCTCACTCACCTGGTCCTGCTCCTGGTCCGATCTTCACCTCGCCGCCGGGGAGACAGGTCAGCTGCGCATCCTCGACCAGCCCGACCAGGACTACGGCTGCGTCCCACAAGCAGCCACCCCCTTCGTGTCGGCACACAACAACGACATCTGCCCGTCGCTGAACTCGATGACCGAGGGAAGGCAGTTCACGGCAACCGACTTCGCGAAGACCTACCGCTGCCCATAGCTGCATACGCGACCGGTGAACGATCCCCAAACGGGACGCCTGTAAGACGGTCCGTCAAATGGGTCGAGTGCAGGCTTCGTCAATCGCTTCTTGCTCGTCGTCGGTCAGCCACGCTTCGCTCGTGCTGGGGAACCATCCCTGGTTCGGCCACTGGTCGATGAAGTCGGTGCGGCTGGGCGCGTCGGGGTTCTCGATGCCGTTCGCTTCGTAGCAGGGCACGAGGTACTCGGTCAGGTAGCTGTAGAGGTAGTCGATCTGCTCGGACGTCATGGGCACCACGGGGGTCGTGGGATAGCTCGACCAGCAGGTGAACGCGGCGACCGATTCGGCTTCCGTCGAGGCGGACGTCATGATGCTGACGGGTCCGCCGCCGGCGGCGTTCGAGCCGAGGTCGACCGTTAGGCCGGCCGCGGTGAGGCAGCCCAGGAGTGCTGTCGAATCGTTCGGGTCGCGGTATTCCTGGAACGGGTCGGCGGGTCTCGTCGCGTCAGGGAAGCCTGCCAGGACTCCTTCCCATTGGCGGTCCTGCTCCTGGATGCGCAGCTGCTCCTGCTCGTCGGGCGCGAGAGGTGTTGGGGCGGGAGAGGGACCAAGATCGGGCATCGGGTAGGCGACGACAGAGGAACTGGTCGCCTCAGGGGTGGGGCCAGGTGCGAGAGCCCACGTCGAAACCAGGGCGACCGCGAGGACGATGACGGCTCCGGCGGCGACGATCCAGATCACCCTCGCGCGGCCGGCTGGCGTGGGGTGGGTGCGGCTCTCGCCCAGGGCGGCGGCCGCGATGGATTCCGGTTCGTCGAAGGACCGCACGCGCTCGATGGCTTCTGCCGGCTCGAGGCCGGCCAGCTCCTCATCTATCCCGTCTCGGATCGCGGAGGCGACGTCACGAGGGACGGGCCTTAGCGCCCGATCGAGCCGCTTCAAGTAGGTCTGGACCTCGCGGGGTGCGCTGGTCGGGGTCATGTGTCGTCTCCTGCCACGATCGCTTGGACGGAACGGGTGAAGGGCTCCCACTGGCGGCGGAACTCGCCCAGCTCGGCCTGTCCGGAGGGGGTGAGCTTGTAGTACTTCCGGACCGGGCCCGAACCGCTCTCCCCTGCGTAGGAGGTGATCAAACCGCGATCCTTCAACCGCCCGAGCACCGGGTAGAGCGTGCCGATGCTGGCGATCATGCCCAGCGACACCAGCTCCTCCGACAGGCGCCAGCCGTACATCGGCTCCCGCGATAGGAGCCCGAGGGCGCAGTACTCCACCACGCCCTTCCGGATCTGGGCCCCCACGTCGACTGTCATGCTTTGCATGTTAGCGTGCGATGCATACTAGCGGTGGTGGGAATCTGTCGGTCCGACTACCGCGCAACAACCAACGAAGGTGTCCCACGATGCCGACTGCTTCCACCGCGTCACGTCTCTCGACTTCAGCATCCGATGGATCTGTGAACGCGTTCATCGGCTGGACCGCCGCCGGCGTGGTCACTGTGCTCGCCGCCCTGGTTCTGGTGTTCAGCAGCTTCATGGTGGCTCTGGGGATCACGGACGCGGATCCATCCGAGGGAGCCATCGCGATCGGCGCCGGCGGTGTAGGTGTCATCATCTGGATCGTCGTTGCCGCTGTCGGAGGTTACGTCGCTCCCCGGAGGCTCTCGCGTCGTCCTGTTCTCGTCGCGTGGCTTCCAGCTGTGGTGAGTGCCCTCTGATGCGGGATCGCTATCGGCCTGTTTCCCGTCCTGCTCGAGAACGTCGTCTTTCCGATGTCGTTGACCCCCGTGCCGATGAGCCAGCCGCTCCTTTTCCAAGCGTTGATTCTTACGGCCGGTGCCATCCCGGCTGGAGCGGGGTTGCTGGTGATCAATCTCGTGTTGCGCGTGATCAGAGCGCGCCGGGGCCGAGTCGCGACGCATACGAGAGGTGATGCGCCTGACGTCGGGAGTCAGAGCTCCTCGTGATCCATGGCGAGAGAGGACTGGACATCAACTAGATGAGGCACGGCGTCGGCTCAGCGCCCAGACCAGCGCGCCCGCGAGGAGCACCGCGCAGGTCAGCCCGGCGACGTGCAGGACGAGCGAGAGCGTCCCGTTCTCGGGGAGCAGGAAGCCGTAGGGCACCCACCCGTCGGTCGCTCCGCGGACGAGCAGGACGGCGCTGACCCAGGGCGGGGCCGTGCCGGTACCGGGGACGAGGGTGTTGTAGATCACGGCGACGACGATCAGGTAGGCCGTCGCCGCGCCGCGGACGTAGCTCAGCCACACCGGCGTCGGACGGCGGGCGAGCGCGACCGATCCGGCGACGATGAGCACCGCGCTCGCGAGGAGGCTGGTCTGGTTCGTGAAGTAGCCGAAGTAGTCGAACGGATTCGGGTCGCCGGCCACGATGCTCAGCGCGTAGGTGTGGAGGATCACCGCGACCGCGGCTGCACCGACGGCGATGCGCGCTACACCCACGAATGGGCGGGTCGGTGCCGGGGAACTCATCGGGTCAGCCTAGGAGCCGTTGGGCTTCCTGCTGGCCCGCGACAGACGTTCCCCTTTCCGAACCGTGCTGAGCATTTCAGGCCGAGACGCGACCACGAGGAAAGCGGTGACGTCGCTTGGCCTGAGCCGGTGGGGACGTTCTCGAAAGTGCGCAGCACGGTCGCGGTCGCGGCATGCCTGGCGGTCGTGACGGGATGCACCGCGCAGCCTGCACCGTCGGCCCCGCCTCTGGCGACGAACTCGGACGACGGCTTCACCTCCCCGCTGACCGGCGACCTAGGCGTAGCGACGTTCACCGGGAGCGACGGGACCACCGGCGCCGTCCAGTTGAGCGCGGCGGACGGCCGGCTGGCCCTGACATCCGACGAGCTCGTCATCCCCACCGCGTCTTCCGGTTCCGTAGCGGTCATGGGAGCGCTCGATCCGATCGACGCGGATACCACCTGTTTCGACGTCGATTTCCCGATGCGTCTCGCGGACGCGGAGTCAGGGAAGCCCTACAAAGCGTGGCGGAACCTCGCAGAGTTCCATGGCGACCCGACAGCGATCAATCAACTCGTTCTCACGACCCGCCCGCAGGACGACCCCGACTGCTCAACCAAAATCCTCGCCATCGCTGACGTCCAGTGGAACGTGGAGCCGCAGCGCAGCACCCTCGTGGCCCGGGACGCCGGCCCACGTGCAGCAGCGCGTGGCGAGGTGTCATCCACGGACGGAGTGCCGACGTCGTACACGGTCGCTCGCAACGACCTCGCAGAGGACGTCGCGGCACGATTCGGCATGACGGCCGATGACCTGTTCTACCTCAACCCGTTCCGCTTCCCTTCGGACGAGATTCTGCGCGTCGGTGAAGAGCTG
Source organism: Rathayibacter sp. AY1H2 (assembly GCF_002931985.1). Classification (NCBI taxonomy): domain Bacteria; kingdom Bacillati; phylum Actinomycetota; class Actinomycetes; order Micrococcales; family Microbacteriaceae; genus Rathayibacter; species Rathayibacter sp. AY1H2. Next base: position 28,551 of record NZ_PSUV01000025.1, read on the forward strand.
AACCTCACTGTCGCGGCGCGATGACCTCCCCCCCGCGGGTACTCGATACCGGGCCTGGCGTTCCGGCTCTTGATCAATCCTTCGGAGTGCAGTGCATGATGTCCCGATGAACGTTGGAGAGCCCCCGCAACCGAGTGCAGCGACGCCCATCGTTCTCGCCTTGGTCTTCGGCGGTCTTGCAGCCGCCCTGGGAGCCGTAGCCTCCATTTACATGTGGGACCCGAGCGAGACGTGCAGGACCCGCGGCGGAGGCAGCCTGACGGGAGAGGGGTTCCTCTGGAACCCGCTGTGCTCAGATGGTTCAACCGTTCAGCCGATATGGATGACGTTGTCGACTGCTGCGGCGTTGATCGTGGCCGTGACATGCGTCGTCATTGCGGCCAGCCGTCAAGTTGAACGTGACGGACAGGAAATTGCGTCGCCCGACGTTCTGCACGACTACTCGCGCCAGACCCTGCCGGAGGACAACGGGCTCCGCAAGCTGGGCGATGAGTGGTGAGAGATGGCAACTCCGGGGGGGGGGGGGCACCCTCCCGATGAGCGTTAGACAGTCTCCTCGGCCGGATCACGCGATCCCCCTCGTTTTCACCGTGATCTTCACCGTTTTCGCCGCCGCTCTCGGGTTGATGTCCTCTCTCTACATGTGGGATCCGGCAGAGGCGTGCGAGGTTCGTGGAAGCTACTCCAGCTCCGAGAGCTTCCTGTGGAATCCGCTGTGCGTGGACGGTTCGGCTGTCCAACCGCTGTGGATGACGGTGGCTGGCGCTGCCGCATTGATCGGTGCCGGCGTCTGCGTCGTCCTCGCGATCGCTTTTCGAGTGCTCAACCACGAGCGGGAAGTCCCGCCGCCCGTCGTCTCGCACTGGGAGTGAGCAGTCAAAGGTAGATTCGCCGGATGACGACGACTCGGACCTCCCACTCGACTCTCGCCCTGCTGCTCGCCGTTCCGGTGTTCGCGCTCGTCGGTTGCGCCGGTTCGACGGCGGGGGCTCCGGCATCGACGTCGGCCGCCGCGCCGGCGTCGACCGCGACCGCCGCCCCGACGTCCGCCCCCGCTACTCCGGCGGCGACCGCGACTGCGGGTGCGGCGGCGGCTGGTCCGGTGTGGCCGGCGGACCCATGCCGGGACACGCAGCTCACGGTCACGGTGGAGGACCGGCCCGAGCTTTCCGGGGCGGGCCAGGAAGGGTTCGCGATCGTGCTCACGAACGCCTCGGATCAGGCGTGCTCGTACTTCGGGTGGCCGGGCGTTCTGATGCTCGGCGCCGATGGGACGCAGCTCACCACCGCCGGCACGTCGGGTGCGGAAGCGTTCCCGGGGGCTCTCGCTCCGGGTGAGTCGGCGCAGGCGGAGGGCCAGCTCTCGGCGGTCGGCGCATACGACTGCACGCCGACGACCGCGACGACCGTCCGGGTGCTCGTCACCTCGGACGGCGCCGGACCGGGAATCGACACGCCCTCCGATTTCCAGGTCTGCGGCGGGGACGGTCGCAGTGACTTCACGACCGGGCCGCTCATGCCGGTGTCCTGACTCTTCTGAGTCCCGGCTGCAGTCATGGATGGGTTCGAGGGTGGAGACAGCTTCGTGCTGTTCCTGGTTCTAGGTGCCCTTCCCTTCCTCCTTCTGGTCGCCGTGGTTTCGGTCGTCACGATCGGCATCCTTCAATGGATCGGAGGGCGGGGGCGGCCCCGTCCGTAGACTGAGTGCAACCACCCCTTCGGCACGGCGCCGACCGGAACTCAAATGAGTAAATGAAGCAATGAGCACATGGGTGTGGAGTTGATCGCTTTGTGGCGGCAGTCTTTGATCGCTCCTTGACGTCGCGCTACGCGTGCGTCGGATCACCGAGGATTTCAGCGAGTCAGGAATTTCGCGAGAAACGTGCGGTAAATCACTGTGAGCTGCTGCAGATCGCTTACCACGACGTGTTCGTCGATCTGATGGATTGTGCTGCTGATGAGGCCGAATTCGGCGACCTCGCCATAGTGGGCGATGAATCGCGCATCGGAAGTTCCTCCGCCGGTATCCAACGAGGGAGTTCGCCCGGTCACGGATGTTACCGCCTCGGATAACAGCGCGACGTGGCTCGATCCAGCAGTGATGAAGGGGTCGCCACTTACCTCGACTAAGAGGGTGAAGTCGGTTGCGAACTCTTCTGCCGCCCGGCGGATCAAGCCCTCGAGGCTCTCGGCTGAATGAAGGTCGTTAAAGCGAATGTTCAGATGCGCGGTTGCTTCGGCGGGCACCATGTTGTTCGCCGCATTGCCGACGTCGATCGTGGTGATCTGGAGACTCGACGGCTCGAAGCACTCGGACCCCTCGTCGAGTGGTGTTGTGGCGAGTCGGTTGAGAACGCGGATGAGGCGGTGCACCGGGTTGTCGACGAGGTGGGGGTAGGCAACGTGCCCCTGGAACCCGCGCACCGTCAGGTTGGCGTTAAGGCTTCCGCGCCGTCCGATCTTGATCACGTCGCCGATCCGCTCCGGGTTCGTCGCTTCGCCGACAAGGGTGAAGTCCGGCATGTCGCCGCGATCGGCGAGCCACTCGAGCACACGCACGGTGCCACCCGTGGCCGGCCCCTCTTCGTCTCCGGTGATCAGGAGGCTGACCGACCCAAGGTCGAGCACTTCGGGCTGCGTCTGCGAGACCGCTGCGAGGAAAGCGGCGATGGCGCCCTTCATATCGCTGGCACCTCGACCGATGATCGTCCCGTCGCGGAGTGTCGCATCGAAGGGGTCGGAGCTCCACTCGTTAGAGCCTGGGGGAACGACATCGGTGTGACCGGCGAAGCACAGGTGCGGTCCGTCGATTCCTCGGCGGGCGTAGAGATTCGGGGTGCCATCGAAGTCCAGCCGATGAACGATGAAGCCAAGGCTCTCAAGTACGCCTGCCACGACATCGAGGGCTCCGTCGTCGCTCGGGGTGACCGAAGCACATCGGATCAAAGACTGCGCGAGCGCGACGGGGTCCACGGGAGCGAAACTATTCGGCACGGAGACACCGTACCTGCAACATCAACTGCATCTCGGAAAACAACAGCTTTCTGAGACGCCCGGTCGGCATCGCTGTCGCGGTGTCGGCTCCGCGCGATTCCGAGGTCGCAGATGTCTCGAAAATGCGTCTCAACAGAAACCGTCTCAGGGTCATGACTGCGAGGGGTTTGTGAGTCACACTGGTCGAGTGAGACTTCTTGGATACACCCGCGTGAGCACATCGAGTCAGGATGCGCAGTTGCAGCTCGACGCGCTGGTGGCTGTCGGCGTTCAAAAGCGCGACGTGTTCGCTGATGTCACCTCCGGGAGCAAGACCGCGATCGAGCGCCGAGGGATGAAGAAGCTCCTCGAGCATGCAGAGTCCGGTGACACCGTGGTCGTGTGGCGAGTTGATCGGCTTGGCCGCTCCTTGATGGACGTCCTGAACACGGTGAACCTGCTGCGTGACCGCGGCATCCACGTCCGGTCTATCTCTGATGGCATCGATCCGGCGGCGTCGACGGGCCGGCTGATGCTCGACATGCTGGCCACCCTCGCCGAGTACGAGCGCGAACTGATCGTCGAGCGGGTGAATGCGGGGATCGCAGCGGCGCGGCAGAACGGCACACGCTTCGGCCGCCCACTGTCCGATCCTGCAGTAATCGCCGACAAGCTCGCCATCGCCTCCGATGCTCGAGCGAAGGGCCGCACCGCCGAAGACGCAGCACGACTCGTTGGCTGGAGTCGCGCCACCCTCTACCGTCACCAGCAAGCCCTCGCCGGCCGCGAGAGCACCGCCATGTAGCAAATGCCATGGACGGTGACGAGCGGTGGCGAATTCTCCGACTTCACGTCGAAGATCAGATACCCCTCGCCGCCCTCGCACGAGACATCGGCATCGGCCTCCGCACACTACAGCGCTGGCATCAGCTCTACCGAGAAAGCGGCGTCACTGCTCTCGATCCGCACCAGCGATCGGACGCTGGTGTACGTCGAACGCCGCCTGAGCTCGTGGCGTTCATCGAACGACTGGCTTTGAGCAGGCCGCGACCAGCGCTGACCACGCTGCACCGCCTAGCAAGCGCTGAAGCAGATCATCATGGCCTGTCGGCGCCGAGCTACGCCACCGTCAGGGAAATCGTGCAAGCTCTAGACCCGGCGCTCGTAACACTCGCGTTGGAAGGACCGGCCGCCTATCGAGACAAGCACGAGCTGGTGTTTCGCCGACGCGCCGAACGTCCCAACCACATGTGGCAGGCGGATCACACCGAACTCGACATCCTCATCATGGGCACCGGGGGCGCGCCCGATCGGCCGTGGCTGACGATCGTGATGGACGACTATTCGCGCGCGATCTGCGGCTACATCGTCTTCGCCGGGGCACCGTCCGCGATGAACACAGCACTTGCTCTCCGTCAGGCGATCTGGAGAAAGCCCGACCCGACGTGGGCTATGTGCGGGATACCTGACGTTCTCCACGTCGACCACGGCTCCGACTTCACCAGCCACCACCTCGAGCGCACCGCCATCGAGCTGCGCATCCGCATCATCCATTCCATCGTCGGCAGACCCCAGGGCCGCGGCAAGATCGAACGCTTCTTCCGCACCATCAACACCGAACTCCTCGCTACCCTCCCGGGGCACCTCGGGCCCGGCAGCAGAAGCCCCCACCCAGTACTTGATCTGGCGGCCCTCGACCAGGCGATCGGCGCCTTCGTCAGGACCTACAACGAGCGCCCGCATCGCGAGCTCGAAGCCTCTCCGCGAGACGCATGGGTTGCTGACGGCTGGCTCCCGCGTATGCCTGACGGCCTCGAACAGCTCGATGGGCTTCTTCTCACTGTTCCGAAGAATCGCGTCGTGCAGCGCGATGGCGTTCACTTCCAGGGCCAGCGCTACCTCGCCCCGACGCTCGCACCCTTCGTCGGGCACACCGTCACGATTCGATATGACCCACGTGACGTCTCAGAGATCCGGGTCTACGACCGCGACACCTTCGTCTGTGTTGCCGTCGACGAAGCTCACCCCAACCTCCGACTCAGCCTCCGCGACATCGAAGCCGCCCGCCGCGCCCGCCGACGACAACTCCGGCACGTCATCAACGACCGCATTCCCACCGCCACCGTCCGGGAGGAGCCGCACAGCGTCGCGCCCGTTCCCCATCGGCGCCGGCTGCGCACCTATGAAGAGGACGAGTGATGAACCAGGCCTTCATCGTGACCAAAGAGCACCGACGCTTCACCGAGTTCGCCAACGCCGTCCGCAAGGAACGAACCATCGGCATCTGTCACGGTGATGCTGGTGTCGGCAAGACCAACTCCGCCCGCCGCTATGCGAACTGGGACGCTCTCGAGCCCTACATCAACGAATGGGGCCCGCGAGGAGATCACGACGCCAAGCACTACGCCCTCGCCAACCGATCCCGCACCGTGTTCTACACACCCGAAGTACTCTGCCGACCCAAAGACCTCATGCACGACATCGACCATTGGCAAATCAAAGTCGGCCTCTGCGCCGACGAACATCTGCGCTCCCTCGAACCTGACCCGCCTTTCAAAGCACGACCAGTGGCTCACCTCGTCGAGCTACTCATCATCGACGAAGCCGAACGACTCACACCCACCGCACTCGAGCTGCTCCGCGACCGACACGACCGCGAACACCTCTCCATAATTCTGATCGGCATGCCCGGCATCGACCAACGCTTCCGCCACTACCCGCAGCTCTACAGCCGCCTCGGCTTCTCCCACCATTACCGCGCCCTCGGTCGCGACGAACTCCTCTTCGTCCTCGACCGCCACTGGAAGCGCCTCGGCCGCACCCTCGACCCCGACGACTTCACCGACGCCCAAGCCATCGCCTCCATCGAACGCATCACCCGCGGCAACTTCCGCCTACTCGAACGACTCTTTCCGCAGATAGCCCGCGTGCTCAAGATCAACGACCTCGAAACCATCACCGACGACGTCATCGAAGCCGCTGCCAGCATCCTCGTCATCGGCAACCAGCGCCACGCAACGATCAAGAGACGCCGCCACTTAGCGATCAACTCCACAAACGCGGCGCGCCGAGCAGTGTTGTCCTATAACTTGTCACTCATTCTACGACTCGTGAAAGGGTCGGGTTCGGGGTTCTGTGACGACCGATGCTAGGCGAGGGACGATGATCTCCGTGACTTCGCTGGTGCCATTACCGGGTTTTGATTCCCAGGCCCACGTCTCCTTCATTCGAAGCAGCCCGGTTGGGTCGAGAACAATCTCGGAGACGCAGGATCCCGTCGAGGTCTCGCCGTCCTCGTTGAGCTGGCAGTAGCGGAACGCCACCGTGTCACCGGTTCGAGTGCCGACAAGGAATCCCCGCCGGACTGCGCCGCCGGCGTAGGTGGCCCACACCTCGCCGTCCGCTTCGTGGTAGTCGAAGACAGTCTCAGGTCCTACTTCGCCGCCGACTGTGTCGCGGACAGCCGCGAAGCGGTAACCGTCAAGAGAGGGCAATGAGCTCGATGCGTTCATAGGAAAAGACTAGGGACGAAGTGACGGCAACTCCGGGGCAGGGGATCTACCGCGTCCAGTGCAACATCTCCGGCGAGGAAGATCATGCGCGAGCCGGCGGGAACTGTCGCGGCGTACGCATACTGCGCTGCGCCGGAGAGGCTGTTGGAGCGGATGAGGCTCACTACTGAAGTCACTGGCGTCACGCTCCGCTGTCGTCGGCCCAACGAGTCTTCCACGGCCGGGCACCAGATCGGCCCGGTGAACCATCCCGATACGGGACGGTGCCGGCCCCGCCTGCCGGTTGCAAGTAGACAAAGGCGCGGTCTTGAGTACGGTGGCGCCGTGAAACGAACAGGCGAGGGAATGGCGGGACGGCATTGCGCCGCTACGGCGCTCATTGCTGCTGGCGCACTGATGCTCGCCGCGTGCTCAGGTTCACCAGCTCCGGAGGGTGATCCGATCCGGGCAGCTCGCGCGTTGCGCGACGCGCGACGCGCCGCTGATCGTGCAGGAAGGCAACGCTGCCGACACCTGCGGAGAGTTCGTGCTTGATCAAACCGAGCTCGTGCCCATCAACGCGGTCGCATGCCTCGACACGGCAGCAGCAGCGGGCGAGGAGGCGGAGCTCGCCTGGAGTTCTCTCACGGATGAAGGGGATCCCGTCGTCTCTTTCGCCTACACGGCACCCTGGAACGCAGGGATCGTCTTCTCTCTGACAAACGAATACAACTCCTACGCGGATGATCACGGTTGGACCACCGGCCTCTGCCCGGACGCAACCACCGCAACCTCCGATTTCAGCCCCGAGACGTGCCCCGGTCCTGTGGAGGGATGAGTCCACGCGGACGACGAAGATGGCCCGCTCAACGATCCCCTTACGGAACACATGATCGTGGAGTGCTGAACGTTCTGATTCATGGCGTGTTCACCGACGTGCCGGACCATGATGCTCATGGAAACACGAGAACTGGCATGGGGCATTCTGGCGTGGCCTGCCGTTGCGGTCCTTGCGCTGCTGCGAACTGTGGGCAGCTGGGATGTATCGGGCGGGTCCGCAGCAGGGCTCATCGCGGGCACGGCAGCTGCGTTCACTGTCGCGGGCGCACTCCTATGGCTTCCCTCGAGTCTCTGGCTCGACCGGCGGACACGCCGCACCCCGCGCGTCGGGCGGGCTGCCGCGTTCCTGGGTCTGGGACTCGTGATCGGCGCCGCCGCCTCCACCGCGCTGGTACTCGCGTCGGGAAACGCGACCTGGCCCTCCTCCGCGGGCCTCATCACGGAATACGCAGTCACGGCAGCAACCGCTTCCCTCCTCGGCTGGCTCCTCGCCGCCACCCTTCGTGCGAAGAAGCTGCCGATCGTTCAGACGGCGGCGAATCGCGTGAACCGCTGAATGATCCGGGTCGTCGATCGATCAGCGTGCCAGCAGCAGTCCGGCCAAGCCGATGACGACCGGCACCACGGCAAAGGCCAGGAAGAGGTAGGAGAGCACGAGTCCCACCGTCGACTCCCAGCGAGGACCGACGTGTCGTCGCGCCTGATGACCGACGAGGACGCCGGCCAGCGGGAGAAGGTACTGCAGCGTGGTCGCGACTCCGATGACCAGGGGATCGCCCACCCACAGGTGGGCCACCGCCAGGTATCCGACGGCGTAGGACACGACGGCGAGAACGCCCAGCACGAACGCAGCCCGCGTCCACCCTCGTCCGCTCCGCCGCGCGGTACCCGTCTCCTTCATCACACTCATACCTCCACTGTACGAATCGCTCCTCGCGCACGCCCGCCCCTCGGAGCATGTGCCGGTCCTTCGCCCGACGTCTCGTTCGGTGACACGACCACGCCTCGGCGAGCTGCTGTCCAGCGTCAGCCGGCGAGCCGGCGTCCACAACGAGGACGCGACTCGGATTCGGAACATGTCCGATGGCTGCCTCGATAGCCTCAGCGCATGAAGATCCGAGCCGGTTCGCCTGACGATCGCGGGCCCTGCATCGACCTCTGGCTGGAGGCACTCAGAGCACGAGACGGATGCAGTCAGGACGACGCGGTCGCCGAGAGGGCTCGAGCGAAGTTCCACCGGCCTCTCGTTCGGTTCGCCGTCATCGGCTCGGATCCCCTCGGGTTCGCTCTCACCGTCGACACGGGTGATGGTCCGGGCCGACACAGTGCGCTGCTCGAACTGCTCGCCGTCGCACCGAGCGAGACAGGGCGCGGGCTCGGCCGGACACTGCTCGACGACGCGGTCCAGTCCGCCTCTCAGCTCGGCTACCTCGTCCTGAAGCTGCACGTCCGCGCCGGAAACGATCGGGCGGAAGGGCTTTACAAGGCGTCCGGCTTCGAGCCTCACGGGGATCCCGCGCCGCATCCGCTCGGTGGTCATCCGATGATCGAGTACGCGCGGACTCTGACTCACGTCAGCAACTGAGGACCTCCGGCCACCGATCCCCGTACGTGCCATCTCGCGCGACCGGATCACATGCGCACTCAACGCTGGTCGAGCGGTCGGGTCATGGCAACCTCGTCCCATGATCGTGAGCGACGGACAGGCCTGTGCCCCAGGGGACCTCGACGTGCTCACCGACCGGCTCCGACTGTGCCGGCCCGCCGAGACCGACCTGGACGAGCTGTTCCGCCTCTACACCGATCCGCGGATCGCGGAAGAGGATCCGCTCCTCCTCCATCTCTCCGCCGATCAGACCCGGGCCGTGATCGCGTATCGGAGGACCCAGTGGACACGGGACGGACTCAGCAGCTGGGTGATCCGCCGGCGCGACTCCCCCATCGACAGCCAGGATCTGATCGGAATGGGCGGATGCACTCTGCTCTCCGACGCGGCCTGGAACGTGGCGTTCACCCTCCACCCCGACCACTGGGGAAAGGGCTACGCGCAGGAAGTCGCCCTCACCGGCATCGAACTCGCCCACTTACTCCGACCGGAGCTGCCCGTCACCGCGGTCGTCGCAGAACGCAACGCACGCTCCCGCCGCACGATTGAGCGACTCGGCCTCGCGCTCAGATGGGAGGGTCCGGACGCGCACAGCCCAGACCCGACCGCACGAGTCGTGCTCTTCGCCGACCGCCAGCTCTCCGCTGAACAGGTCCGCCGGCTCACCGGCTGAACCCGATCGCCGATCGGCTCATCCGCCAGCTCAGCGAGAGCTCCCCTCACGGGCAGCGAGTCGGCACCGCCGGTGAGCATGGCGATCCTCGGCTGCGGGAACTGCAAGCGAAGCCGACCTGTCGGTCCACCAGCCGGCGCCTCCCCCTCCCCGCTCCTCGATCCCCGACCGCAGGGCAACGAGACACGACGACGCTGCGCTCGGGAGTCCACCGGCAATTCCTTGAGGGGGCACGGCCGTCCGTCGCCGGACGGATTCACGTCCACCTCTTGTTCATTCCGGCTTCGTTGTCCAGCGCCGTCGGCTGCCCTAGCGTTCGGCAGGTGGACACCAGGAGATCGACCTCGACCGGCTCTAGCTCCGTTGTGTCCTGGGTCGCTCTCGCGTCAACCGGCGTCGCCGCCGCGACACTCTGGATCGCGGACGCCGTCTGGTACGGGATCCCCGAGTCGGGTGGCCCGGGAGTCAGTCTGCTCTTCATCGGCGGATGGGGTCTTCTCACGTGCGCCGCCCTGCTCACGGTCGGCGTGCTCATCCATCTGGCGCCCTCCGCGCTGAGCCGCCACGGAAAACGCCCCGTCGAGTTCGTGCTGCCGAGCGCCGCACTCGTCCTCATCGCGGGGATCCTGCTCGCGCATCCGCTGGCGGGCAGCGCTTTCGCCTGACCCTCACCGGCATCGACCCTCGAAAATGTCTCGGCGCCTCCGGGCCCTCTCGTCAACGGGCTCTGGTGGCTTCACAATTACAGCGAGGGGTGCAACCGTTCGGGTCGGTGCACCCCTCGCTGCCGGTTGGCCGAACGCGCGCCAACCTCGAACGACCAGCAGCCAGGGATCGCCGATCGAGCGGTCACAGCCTAGATTTTCTAGACGGTCTAACTAAGTCCCCTTTCCGGGTGAGGTGGATCGTGCAGGCGATGCTGGTGCTTCGGCTGACCGCGGGCGCCGAGTTGGGAGCGGAGCGATCCGATTTCGAGGTCGATCACTCCTGGTACGGGTCGAAGCGGTGGGCGGGGCGGGGTGCGGTGGTCGTGGTGGTCATGGTCGGGCCTTCCTGTGCAGCAGTGGGAGAAGAGGAGGGGGCGGGGACCGGCGCGAGCCGGTCCCCGCCGGGTGGGCTAGCTGAGCCCTGCGGCGTCGGCGGGGGTGCTGTCGCCGGTGACGACCTGCTCGACCGGGGAGAGCGCGTATGCCCAGGCCGCGAGCTGGCGGAAGTGCTCGGCCGTGCGCTCGTCGCCGCGGCGCCAGGACTCCTTGCTCGTGTGCGCCTCCTGACCTCCGAGCACGACGGCCAGCGCGACCAGGCGGGCCTTCGCGGGGTTCGCCTCGACCAGCGCAGCGAGAGCGTCCGCGCGGTAGCCGGAGGGGCGCTCGATGCGCAGCAGCGCGTGCGCGAGGTCGCTGCCGCCCGTCATCCCGGAGGACACCGCGAACCGGTGAGCGGTGAGACCGAGAGCGATGACGCGATCCGCATCCTTCGGGAGGGTCTTGCGAGCGAGGAACGTCGCGATCCACTCGCGGCGCACCTTCTCGGCCGCCTTCCACGCCTTGTTGTTGGCGATGAGCACCTTCCGCTCCGCGGACTTCTCGGCCCGCTCCTCCTCGGCCTCCTCCTCGGTCTGCGGCTGCTCGGGGGTTCCGTAGGCGTAGGTGAATCCGGCGGCGGTCGGGTCCTGAACCAGGAGCATGACCTCGACCTCACCGCGCCAGCTGGTGTCGATGAGCACTCCGCGGCCGGGAGCGGCCGCGACCTGCTCGGGGGTGACGCTCTTCCCGTCCTCGCCGCGCAGCTGCCGCACCGGCGTCCACGTCGCCTGGTCGCCGTAGGCGTCGGAACGGGTGAGGATCTGGAAGCCGTTGCCGGTGTACTCGGCGGCGGTCGCCGCGAGGAGCCCCTGGTGCGCGGCCTCGTCGCGGAGGGTCTGCGCGGTGTGCTCGAACCGGGCCGGGTCGTGGGTGGCGACCTCGATCAGGGTCGCGCGGGCGTCGGCGTCGTCCTCGAACTCCAACAGCACCGCCGCCTGGTCAAGGGTCAGCTCGTGCTCGTGCAGAACGGACGTGACGGTCGCGGACTCCGCGACCGCAAGCCCCTTCTTAACCGCGTCGGTCTTGGTGCCGGTGCGCTTGGCGATCGCTGCAGCGGACACGCCCTCGAACGCGAGCTGCGCCCACGCGGCGGTGCGGTCCGCGACCGAAAGCTCGGCGCGCTGGTCGTTCTCGATGATCTGCTGAACGATCCGGTACTTCCGGGCCGCCAGCAATCAGTCAGGTGGACGAGCCGGTCGTCAGGTCGGCCCCCTACGCGCACCAGTCGCGCGAGCGCCCGTTGACACTGCGCGCGGTGTCGCCGGTGCCGAGGTCGACGAGCACGGTCGAGGTCGCGCTGAAGCCCGGCTCGCCCGGGTAGTCGTCCGGCCGGCCCTCGACCGAGACGGTCTCGACGGCGAGGTACTGCCCGTTCGGCGAGAGGCAGACGCCGCGGATGCGGCCCGTCGGCGAGGTGCGGAACACCTCCGAGGTGCCGGACGCGTCGACGCGGACGACGGAGTATTGGGTCGCGCCCGTCTCCGGTGCGTACTCGGCCTCGAGCTCGACGTAGCTCCCGGAGTCGAGGAGCAGGATCTGCACGGGCGACGCGGTCGCGCTCACGTCGGCCGGCGGGAGGGCGAGCGTCTCGACCGAGCCGTCGGCCAGGTCGATCAGCGAGCCCGACTCCGGATCGGCGACCACGAGCCGGTTCGCGCCGGGCACGAATCCGCGCAGCTCCGCGTGCTGCCCGAGCGGGCTGATCGAGCCGGGCGTCAGCAGGTCGAGCAGGAGCACCGTGTCGTCGAGCGAGTGGGTGACGACCGAGGTGGTGCCGGGCACGAACATCCAGTCGCGCGCCCGCAGCGGCCCGCCGTCGATCCCGACCACGGGGACCGCCTCGGCCTTCTGGTCGGTGAGGTCGTAGGAGTAGAGGGCGCGGTCGAGCGGGCCCGACGGCGCCTGCCCCGTGAAGGTCCAGCCGAGCACGCCCTTCTCGGGCGAGGAGTGCAGCTCGCGCACGGTCCCGGGGCCGGGGAGCGGGATCACGCCCTCGGAGCCGGTGTCGAGCGTGACCGTGCGGAGGAGGTTCGTGTCGTCCGGCTCGATGGTCACGACGACCAGCACCGGGCCGACGACGGCGTAGTCCTGGATCCGGTCGGCCGTGACGAGGACCCGGGCGTCGCCTCCGGAGAGCGGGCGGACGCGGACGGCGTCGGGCTGCGAGGGGTCGTCGGCGGTGCGGTCGAGGGTGAAGAGGTCGGGGTCCTTCGTGGTGAAGGAGGCGGAGACGTCGGCGGCCGAGCCGGTCGCGGCGCTGCGGGCGTCGTCGATCCCGATCTCGTAGCGGGTGGCGTAGCGGAGGGTGTCGGTGAAGGTGACGGTGAGCACGCCGCCGTCGAGCTCGGCGGTGTGCGGGGCGTCCGGAGCGACGCGGACGCGGTCGAGCGCATCCGGCTCGAGCGCCTGGTCGAGGTGCAGGCGGGCTCGGGAGCCGTCGCGCTCGACCACGCCGTCGGTGCTGACCTCGAGGGACGCGACCCGGGGCCCCTTCGCGACGGTGGCGGCGGTCAGGCCTCCGACCGCGAGGACGAGCACCGCAACGACCGCCCAGAACAGGCGGGGGAAGCGGGAGGCGCCTGCGGAGTCGAGGCCGGGAGCCCGCCGCGCGCCGCCATCGGACCGTCGCCCGCTCTGCGCCGACGTGCCGCCGCCGGGAGACGCGCCGGGCTCGGGAGACGCGCCGGGCTCAAGCGACGGGCCGGGCTCGGGAGACGCGCCGCGCTCAGGATTCGCGCCGCGCTCAGTAGACATACGGCATCGCCGGCTCGTCGATCGGAGTGAGCGCCTCCGGCTCCAGCACGACCGCCTCGGCGCTGGTGACGCTCGGGTTCGCGCCGAAGCCGCCGCTCGCCTCCAGCCACTGCCCCTCCGACCAGGTGTCGGCCCAGCCGGCCTGATACACCGGCACGCCCACCGGCTGGGCGTCCACCGCGCAGCAGGTGACGACGAAGCGGGCGATGTAGAAGACGTTCTCGGGGTCGGACGCGTCGGGGGTCACGAATCCGCTCACCGTGGCCGTGCGGCCGGCGAGGAACTGCTCGCTCGCGCCCTGGCGCAGCAGGGTCGCCCAGTCGCGCACGCTGAAGGAGGCCGTGTCGCCGGTGGGCGCAACGGCGGTCACGGAGGCGTCGACGGCGCTGGTGTTGACCTCGCGCTGCGTCGCGGTCGAGGCGGTGAGGGCGGCCGGCGGGAGCACGAGCAGGGCGACGGCGGCGGAGGCGATCACCGCGACTCCGGCCGCGACCGCGACCACCCGGCGCCAGGGGCGGGCGGGTGCGGGGGCGTGGAGGTGCTCGACGTCGTCCTCGTGCTCGTGGGCGTCCTCCTCCGCGCCCGGCACGACCGCGAACGCCGCGATCAGCAGCACTCCGGCGATCACCGCGAGCACCACCGAGAACTCGAAGTAGCGGGGGTGGATGTAGAGGCCGAGCCGACCGGTCGCCGCGAGCCACAGGGTCGAGACGACGCCGATCAGGCTGAGGACGACGCCCTTCCAGCGGGCGAGGAGGCGCTCAGAGCGCATAGTTCACCGCCAGTCCCAGCACGGCCGCGGCGAGGGCGACCAGCACGGTGACGCGCACCAGCGTCGCGGCCGAGAACGTGGTGCGCAGCAGCGCGAGCATCTTGACGTCGATCATCGGACCGAAGACGAGGAACGCGATGATGCCTCCCGGCAGGAACGTGGAGCCGAACGAGAGCACGAAGAACGCGTCGACGTTCGAGCAGATCGAGATGACGAAGGCGAGCACCATCAGCGCCAGCACCGACCAGAGCGGGTCGCCGCCGAGCGTGGTCAGCACGTCGCGCGAGACGCCGACCTGGATCAGCCCCGCGATGGCGGCGCCGACGAACAGCGCCGGCATCATCGCCCCGGTCTCCTCGGCGAACAGCAGCACGCTGCGCCGGGAGCGGTCGCGGAGGGAGCGGGACGGCCGCTCGCCCGCCTCGCACGCCGCGCGGAAGCGGTCGGTGAGCAGGCTCATCGGCTCGGAGTGGCGGCTGAAGATCCAGCCGACGAGGTTCGCGATCGCGAAGCCGCCGACGACGCGCCAGACGAGGATCCCGTCGGCCCAGCCGAAGGCCTGGTAGGTCGTGACGATGGTGATCGGATTCACGATCGGCGCGGCGAGGAGGAACGTCATCGACTCCGATACCGAGAGGCCCTTGACGATCAGCCCGCGCGCGAGCGGCACGTTGCCGCACTCGCAGACCGGGAGGAGCACGCCGAGCAGCGAGATCACGAGCCGCCGCGGGAGCGCCCGCTTCGGCAGGATCCTCAGCAGCACGGCCTCGGGCACCCACAGCTGCACCGCGATCGAGAGGACGATGCCGAGGAACACGAACGGCAGCGATTCGATGACGACGCTGATCGAGAGGGTGAGGAAGTCGCGCACCGCGTCCGAGAGGGCGTCTCCCGCCGCGTCCGGGGCGAGCAGGCGCGTCGCCACGAGGACGGCGACCAGGGCGAGCCCGAGGAGCGGCCCGCGCCGCGACCGCCGGGCGCCCGGGGACGCGCGGGTCGGGGCGGCGAGCGCGGATTCGGGGGACATCCCGACCCATCGTAGGCGGGGGTCCTGCGGGGGCCGGCGCGGGGCGCGGGCCCCCGCAGGACCCCCGCCTACGATGGGTCGGGATGTCCCCCGAA
>NZ_PSUV01000026.1:0-38389 GCF_002931985.1 Rathayibacter sp. AY1H2
GCTCCACCCACCCCCGCCACCCCCGGAAGCCGACCGCGGGGAGCCGGGCAGGGACCGGCTCGCCACAAGCACAGCCGAACCAGTGATCCGCGTGCCAGCGGATCGCTGTAAGCGGACGCGACCCGCTCCACCCACCCAGCCACCCCCGAGAGCCGACCGTGGCGAGCCGGGCAGGGACCGGCTCGCCACAAGCACAGCCGAACCAGTGATCCGCGTGCCAGCGGATCGCTGTAGGCGGACGCGACCCGCTCCACCCGCCCCGCCATCTCCGGAAGCCGACCGCGGCGAGCCGGGCAGGGACCGGCTCGCTATCTGATCAGCCGCGACAGCAGCCGGTCGGCGAGGATCCTGCCGTCGGTCTGGCAGGTGGGGCAGTACTGGAGCGTGGAGTCGTGGAAGACCACCTGGCGGATCGTGTCGCCGCAGACGGGGCACGCCTCTCCTGTGCGGCCGTGGACGCGCATGCCGAGCTTCTTCTCGCGCTTGAGGTCGGCCGCGTGCAGGCCCTCGGCGCGGGCGAGCGCCTCCTCGAGTGTGTAGCGGAGGGCCGCGTAGAGGCGGTCCAGCTCGTCGGCGGTGAGCGCGGCGGGCTTGAAGGGCGACATGCGCGCCACGTGGAGGATCTCGTCGGAGTAGGCGTTGCCGATGCCGGCGATGCGGGACTGGTCGCGGAGGACGCCCTTCACCTGCGCCCTGCCCGCCGTGGCGAGGATCGCGCCGAGGATCTCCTCGGTGAACTCCTGGTCCAGCGGATCGGGACCCAGCCGGGCGACGCCCGGGACGTCGAGCGGATCGGCGACGATCGAGAGCGCGAGGCTCTTCTTGGTGCCGGCCTCCGTCACGTCGAACCCCGACCCGTCGTCGAGGACCAGCCGCGCGGCGAGCGGTCCCCGGCCGGGCTTCGCCGGCGCCGTCGGCCGCTCGGGCCGCCAGCGGACCCAGCCGGCGCGGGCGAGGTGCAGGAGGACGTGGGCCTCGCCGACTGCGAGGTCGAGGAACTTGCCGTGCCGCGACACTCCGTGGACGGTCTCGCCGGAGAGAGCCGACGGCGGGATGGCCACGGTCTTGAGGGCGGAGATCGCGAACACGTCGAGCCGCTCGAGGACGCGTCCGCCCAGGCGCGCGTCGAGATCGAGAGCGAGGGCCTGGACCTCGGGGAGTTCGGGCATGCGACCACCCTGGCCCGCGGGTCCCGCACCGTCCACCCCTGGCGGAGGGGGCGGCAGCGGGTCAGTCGCCGAAGCGCGTCGCCGCGACCTTCCGCAGGAACAGCTCGTGGAACCGGTAGTCGCCGGTGATCTCGGGATGGAACGCCGTCCCGAGGAGGTTGCCCTGCTCGACCGCGACCACCCGCCCGTCGGCGACACTGGCGAGCGCGGTCGCCCGCTCGCCCAGCTCCTCCACGACCGGTGCGCGGATGAAGACCGCGTGCACCGGCGGATCGCCGATGGCCGGCACGTCGAGATCGGTCTCGAAGGAGTCGAGCTGGTTGCCGAACGCGTTCCTCCGGACCGACACGTCCAAGCCGCCGAAGCTGCTCTGGCCGTCGATGCGGTCGAGGACCCGGTCGGCGAGCATGATCAGCCCGGCGCAGGTCCCGTAGACGGGCATCCCCGCACTGATCGCCTCGACGACCGGCTCCGCGAGGCCGAAGAGGCGCGACAGCTTGTCCATCACCGTGGACTCGCCGCCCGGGATGACCAGCCCCGCGACGGCGGCCAGCTCCTCCGGGCGGCGCACCAGCACCACCTCGGCGCCCAGCTCGCGCAGGACGTGCGCGTGCTCGCGGAAGTCGCCCTGCAGCGCGAGGACGCCGACGCGGAGCCCCTCGAGGGACTCCCGCGTCAGTCCTGCGCCGGCGAGCGGCGCGTCGGCGCTACCAGCCACGCTCGGCGAGGCGGTGCGGCGCGGGCACGTCGGCCACGTTGATGCCGACCATCGCCTCGCCCAGGCCGCGCGAGGCCTCCGCGACGACCTTCGCGTCGTCGAAGAAGGTGGTCGCCTTCACGATCGCGGCCGCGCGCTTGGCGGGCTCGCCCGACTTGAAGACGCCGGAGCCGACGAACACGCCGTCGGCGCCCAGCTGCATCATCAGCGCCGCGTCGGCCGGGGTCGCGACCCCGCCGGCGGTGAAGAGGACGACGGGGAGCTTGCCGGTCCGGGCGATCTCGACGACCAGGTCGTAGGGGGCCTGCAGCTCCTTCGCGGCGACGTAGAGCTCGTCCTTGGTCATCGCCTTCAGGCGGTTGACCTCGCCGGAGATCGTGCGGATGTGCTTGGTCGCCTCGGAGACGTCGCCGGTGCCGGCCTCGCCCTTCGAGCGGATCATCGCCGCGCCCTCGGTGATGCGGCGCAGCGCCTCGCCCAGGTTGGTCGCTCCGCAGACGAAGGGGACGGTGAAGTTCCACTTGTCGATGTGGTTCACGTAGTCGGCGGGCGAGAGGACCTCGGACTCGTCGATGTAGTCGACGCCGAGCTCCTGCAGGATCTGCGCCTCGACGAAGTGGCCGATGCGCGCCTTCGCCATGACGGGGATCGACACGGCGGAGACGATGCCGTCGATCAGGTCGGGGTCGCTCATGCGTGCGACGCCGCCCTGCGAGCGGATGTCGGCGGGGACGCGCTCGAGCGCCATGACGGCGACCGCGCCGGCGTCCTCCGCGATGCGGGCCTGATCGGCGTCGACGACGTCCATGATGACGCCGCCCTTGAGCATCTCGGCGAGACCGCGCTTGACGCGGCTCGAGCCGAACTGCTCGGGAGCGGACGAGGACGGAGTGGTGGTGTCGGTCATGTTCGCGAGTCCTGTTCTGTGCGGCGACTTCCGCCGACGGCAGCTCCGAGTCTACGAGACGGCGCCGGCCGTCCGCGGCGCTGGACAGGGGGCCGGGCGGCGGTCTAGAGGCTCGGCCAGGCCGCCGCGAGGCTCGCCCGCACGTCGCCGAGCAGCTGCGGGAGCGCCTTCGTGCGGGCGATGATCGGGAAGAAGTTCGCATCGGTCGCCCAGCGCGGAACCACGTGCTGGTGCAGGTGCGCGGCGATCCCCGCTCCCGCGACCGCGCCCTGGTTCATCCCGAGGTTGAAGCCGTCGTTGTTCGAGACCGAGCGGACGACGCGCATGGCCGTCTGCGTGAGCGCTCCGACCTCGGCCACTTCCTCGGGAGTGGCCTCGTCGTAGAGCGGGATGTGCCGGTACGGGCAGACCAGGAGGTGGCCGGAGTTGTACGGGAACAGGTTCAGCAGGACGTAGGCGTGCTCCCCGCGGGCGACGATGAGGGCCTCCTCGTCGCTCAGCGTCGGCGCCACGCAGAAGGGGCAGTCGTCGGCTCCGGGCTGCCCCTTCTGGATGTAGACCATCCGGTGCGGCGTCCACAGGCGCTGGAACTCGTCGGGAACCCCGGCGAGGTGCGCCGAGCCCTCCGCTCCCTCGGGCACGCAGCCGTCGCTCACGCTCAGACCTGCGCCTTCGAGGCGACGGCCTCGCGGATGCGCGCGACGGCGTCGGCGACCGGGATCCCGTTCTCCTGCGTGCCGTCGCGGAAGCGGAAGCTGACGGCTCCGGCGTCGCGGTCCTTCTCCCCCACGATCATCTGGAAGGGCACCTTCTGCAGCGTGGCGTTGCGGATCTTCTTCTGCATCCGGTCGCTGGAGTAGTCGATCTCGGCGCGGATGCCCGACCGCTTGAGCTCGCCGACGACCTCCTCGAGGTAGGGCAGGTACTCGTCGGCGATCGGGATGCCCACGACCTGGACCGGCGACAGCCAGACCGGGAACGCCCCGGCGTAGTGCTCGGTGAGGATCGCGAAGAAGCGCTCGATGGAGCCGAAGAGCGCGCGGTGGATCATCACGGGCCGCTTCTTCGAGCCGTCCGAGGCCGTGTACTCGAGCTCGAAGCGCTCGGGCTGGTTGAAGTCGAGCTGGATGGTCGACATCTGCCAGGTGCGGCCGATGGCGTCGCGCGCCTGCACCGAGATCTTCGGACCGTAGAACGCCGCTCCTCCCGGATCCGGCACCAGCTCGAGACCGGAGGCGACGGCGACCGCGCGCAGCGACTCGATCGCCTCCTCCCACTGCTCGGGCGCACCGACGAACTTCGGGTTGCCCTCCTCGTTCGTGGACAGCTCGAGGTAGAAGTCGTCGAGGCCGTAGTCGCGCAGCACCTGCAGCACGAACTCGAGGTTGCGGGTCAGCTCGGCCGACACGTCCTCCTGCGCGACGTAGATGTGGGCGTCGTCCTGGGTCAGGCCGCGCACGCGGGTGAGGCCCTGCAGGGTGCCGCTCTTCTCGTAGCGGTACACGGTGCCGAACTCGGCCAGGCGCAACGGGAGCTCGCGGTAGCTGCGGCCGCGCGAGCGGAAGATCAGGTTGTGGAACGGGCAGTTCATGGGCTTGAGGTAGTAGTCCTGGCCCTGGCGGGTGACGTTGCCGTCCTCGTCCTGCAGCTCGTCGAGGTGCATCGGGGGGAACATCCCCTCGGAGTACCACTGCAGGTGCCCGCTCGTGAGGAACAGGTCGCCCTTGGTGATGTGCGGCGTGTAGACGAGCTCGTAGTCGTGGGCGAGCAGCTGCTCGCGCATGTACTGCTCGATCTCGTAGCGGATGATCCCGCCCTTGGGGTGGAAGACCGCGAGGCCGGAGCCGATCTCGTCCGGGAAGGAGAACAGGTCGAGCTCGTGGCCGAGCTTGCGGTGGTCGCGGCGCGCCGCCTCCTCAAGGCGGGCCTGGTGCTCGCGCAGCTCGTCCTTCGTGGGCCACGCGGTGCCGTAGACGCGCTGCAGCTGCGGGTTCTTCTCCGAGCCGCGCCAGTAGGCGGCAGCGTTGCGGGTCAGGGCGTAGCCGTTGCCGATCATGCGGGTGTTGGGCAGATGCGGGCCGCGGCAGAGGTCCTTCCAAACCGTCTCGCCGGAACGCGGGTCGACGTTGTCGTAGATGGTGAGCTCGGCGCCGCCGACCTCGACGCTCTCGTCCTCGGCTCCCCCGCCCTTGATCCCGATCAGCTCGAGCTTGTAGGGCTCGCCGGCGAGCTCGGCGCGCGCCTCCTCCTCGGAGACGACGCGGCGCACGAACCGCTGGCCCTGGCGGACGATGCGGTCCATCGCCTTCTCGAGCGCCTTCATCGCCTCGGGCGTGAAGGGCTCCTCGACGTCGAAGTCGTAGTAGAAGCCGTCGGTGACGGGCGGGCCGATGCCCAGCTTCGCCTCCGGGTTGATCTGCTGCACCGCCTGCGCGAGCACGTGGGCCGCGGAGTGGCGGAGGATGTTCAGCCCGTCCGGCGAGGAGATGAGCACCGGCTCGATGCGGTCGCCCGGCACGACGTCGGCGGCGAGGTCCTTGAGCTCCCCGTTGACGCGGATCGCGACCACGGCCCGGTCGGTGAAGTGCGTGAATCCCGTGCCCGCCTCGGTGACGACCGAGTGGGACTCGTTCTCTGCGGGATTCGACGGTTCGTTCGACACGTGCGGGCACTCCTCGGGCTCGGTTGACCCCTCGACTGTAGTCGGCGGCGGCCTCTACCCGAGCGCGTCGAGCACGCGGACGCCGAGCGCGCGCAGAGCGGAGGCGAGCTCGTCCCGGTCGGCGCCGGGGAGCACGAGCGAGCTGCGCTCGAGCTGGTGCAGGAGGACCTCCTCCAGGCCGGGCGGCAGGGAGTCCACGGCGAGCGCCCCCTCGAGTGCGGCGAGCACGGCGACGACGGCCACCGCGTCGCGTGCCGCGAGTCTGCGTGCGCTGATCTCCATGCGTCTCCGTCCGTGTCGTCCGACCCCGTCACCCTGCCGACAGGACGTGCCCCGGAGAGGGGCGCGGGGGCGACCGGTGCGCAATCCGTCCAGGTGGCATCCTGGTCCGATGGGTGCCGGTCCTGCGCTGCAGCGCTTCACGCGCTCCGGGGCCGACCTGGAGGAGGCGCGGCGCTTCTACTCGGACGGCTACGGCGGGTCGGGATTCCGGACGGAACCGGTCGAGCGGCCCTTCTCCTTCCGCTACGACGTCTCCGGGAGCGAGGGCGTGAGCCTGCGGACGTCTGTGTTCCGGGGCTCCGTGTCCGGGGGGCTGCGTCCGGCGGGCGAGTACGTCGTCTCGTGGTTCCTCTCCGGCACGAGCGTGGTGGACCCGGAGGGCGATCGGATCGTCCACCTGCCGGGGCGGCCGGTCGTGTTCCCCAGCGCGCGTCCGTTCGAGTTCGTCAGCCGCGACTTCCAGCAGCGGCTCGTGCACGTGGCCGCCGGCCTCCTCGAGCAGGTCGCGTCCGAGGCCGGCGACGGCGTGCCGCTGCCGCTCGTCTTCGACCACCGCTCGATCGCCTCCGCGTCGGCACTCCCGGGCTGGTGGCGGGCGGTCGACGACTTCGCGGGCGTCCTCCGGTCGGGCCGCGAGGCGACAGCGCTGCAGCTCGTGGCGGCCGAGCGCGGCGTCGCTCTGCACCTGCTCGCGACCTTCGCGCACCGGCCGGTCGTCGTTCCGGCGCAGGTGCTGCGGCCGGGGCTCGAGCACCTGCTGCGTGCCGCCGAGTTCCTGCACGCGTTCGCCGCGTCGCCCGTCACCGTGTCCGACATCGCGACAGCGGCGGGGCTCACTCCGCGGGCGCTGCAGGCCGCGTTCCGGAGGCACTTCGGCGACACTCCGCTCGGCTACCTGCGCGGCGTGCGTCTCGACCGGGCGCGCGTCGAGCTGCGCGAGGGCGCTCCGGGCGAGGAGACCGTGCGCGCCGTCTCCGCGCGCTGGGGCTTCCTCAACCAGGGCCGCTTCTCGGGGGCGTACCACCGCCGCTTCGGCGAGTACCCGGTGGAGACCCTGCGCCGCTGACGCTCAGGCGCCGGGAGCGAGATCGCGGGCGTAGCAGACCGAGTGCTCGGACCCGATGTAGGCGCCGAACGGCGGGATGGCGTGGTAGCCCTCCCTGAGGTAGAACCGCATCGCGTCGGGCTGGAGCGTCCCGGTCTCCAGCACCAGGCGCGTCGTGCCCAGAGCGGCCGCCCGCGCCTCGAGCGCGCGCAGGACGGCCGTGGCCGCTCCGGTGCCGCGGGCGGCGCGGTCGGCGAACATCCGCTTCACCTCGATCGCCCCCGGTCCGAGGACGTCGTCGTCGAGAGGCCGCAGTCCGCCGCAGGCCACCGCCGTGCCGCTCGCGTCGCGGGCGACGACGAAGACGGGCACGTCGTCGGCCGAGGGCGGCGTGCCGGGCTCGTGGTCGTCGTTGCCGTAGCGCTCGTCGAGCTCGCACCGCTGCGCGTCGCGCAGACGCTCGGCGTCCGGGTGGGTCCACGCCACCTCGTCGATGGTCCAGCTCATGAGGGCTCCTCCCGGCCGCGCGGCGGGCACGGCCGAGGCCATTCTGCCGCGCCAGCTCCCTCCGGCCGGCCCGGTGGCAACCCCTTCCGCGCCGGGCCGCAGCGGGCGTCGACTGGAGGCCCACCGACGAAAGGACTCACCGTGCTCTCCGACTCCCCCATCGGCCCCGTTCTGCTCTCCCGCGACCTCGCCGCCTCCCGCGCCTTCTACGCCGGCTCCCTGGGACTGGAGGTCCTCGAGGAGAGCGAGTCGGCGATCGCCTACTCCTGCGGCGGCACGCGGCTCACCGTCACCGCCAGCACCACGGGCTCGAAGGACGAGCAGACCAAGGCCGCCTGGCGGGTGGCCGACCTGCGCGCCGAGCTGGACGCGCTGGCGGCTCGGGGCGTGGCTCCGGAGGACTACGACAGCGACGAGCTGCGCACCGAGAACGGCGTGGCCGACCGCGGCAGCGTCTGGGCGTCCTGGATCCTCGACCCCGACGGGAACGCGCTCGGCATCGAGCAGCCCAAGAGCTGATCGGCGCCGCTCTAGACTCGCCCCATGCCCGACGACTCCGCTCCGCTGCCCGCGCCCGGGTGGTACCCGCATCCGGCCGACCTCGGCTCGGAGCTCTACTGGGACGGCGCGGCGTGGACGGACCGGTCCCGCCCGTCCTCCTCGGCGCCCGCTCCCGCCTACGGCACGCCCCCGGGCGCTCCGGAGCAGGAGCTGTACGCCTATCCGTCCGCCCCGTCCTCCGCGGCGGGCCGCAACCCCATGGCGATCGCGAGCCTCGTGCTCGGCGTCCTGAGCCTGCTGATCAATCCGCTGCTGATCCCCTCGATCCTCGCCATCGTCTTCTCGGCGAAGGGCCGGGCAGCCGCACCGCTCGTCGGAGGCGGTCGCGGGCTCGCGACGGCCGGACTCGTCACCGGGATCCTCGGTCTGGTGTCGGGCGTCTTCACCATCGTCGGCAACCTCTCGGCCGGGGTCCCCGGCCTGACCGGCTGACCGGGGTGCCGCGGCCCTCGACGCCCCGATGACCGCGCGCCGGAGCGCTCCCTGGCTCCTCGTCGTGGCGGTCGCCCTGGTCGCGCTGGTCCTGCGCGGTCCGATCGTCGCCGTCGCGCCCATCATCGACGAGGTGCGCGAGGACCTCGCGCTGTCCGCGGGCCAGGCGGGGATCCTCACCAGCATCCCCGTGCTCTGCTTCGCCCTGGCGACTCCGCTCGCCCTCCTGGTGATCCGCCGCGCGGGACCCGACGCCGCCGTGACCGTCACGGTGATCGGCGTCGCGCTCGGCACGATCGTCCGATCGATCGGCGACGTGGGACCGGCCGTGGCGGGCACCGTCCTGATCGGCGTCTCCATCACGATCGGCAACGTCGTCCTCCCCGTCGTGATCCGGCGGGACGTCGCTCCCGAGCGCGTCGACCTCACGACGGGCGTCTACACCGCGGCCCTCAACATCGGCTCGACGATCACCTCGCTCGGCACCGCTCCGCTCGCTCTAACCCTCGGCTGGCGCGGCGCCCTTCTCGTCTGGCTCGCCCTCAACGCCCTCGCTCTGGCCGGCTGGCTCGTGGCCGTGGGGCCTCGGGCGGCCCTGCGTCCGACTCCCCGCCCGGCCCGCGCCGACCGCGCACCGGCCGCACCGGCTCCGCGGATCTTCCGCAGCGCGACCGTGCTGGCGCTCGCGCTCTGCTTCTCGAGCCAGGCGTTCTCGTACTACGGAGTGACGGCGTGGCTCCCCTCGCTGCTCGTCGACCGCAACGGCTTCTCGATCGCGACCGCGGGCGCGAGCGCCTCGGTGTTCCAGCTCGCCGCGGTCGCCGGCGCCCTCGGCGTCCCGCTCCTGGTCCGCAGGCTCGGACCGCTGGGGAGCATCGTGCTCGTCGGCCTCCTCTGGTGCACGGTGCCGGCGGGGCTGCTGCTCGCCCCGCAGCTCTGGGCGCTCTGGTGCGTGCTGGGCGGCGCGGCCCAGGGCGGAGGATTCACGGTGGTCTTCGTGCTCGTCGTGCGGCTCTCCCGCTCCGACGCCCACGCGTCGCGGCTCTCGGCCACGGTGCAGGGCATCGGCTACGCCGTGGCCGCCACCGCCCCGACCGTCATCGGCTTCGCGCACGACGCGAGCGGCGGCTGGGAGGCTCCCCTGCTGACCGTCCTCGCCACGACCTGCTCCTTCCTCCTCTTCGGCACCCTCGCCGCCGCGCGCCAGCGCCGGGCCTGACCCGCGACACGACCGGCCGCGCCGTCAAGGGGGCCGTCCGACGACTGTCGGCCCCGTAGCGTGTCCGCATGGCCGAGCAGAGCACGACCCGCGAGAAGACAGCGCCCGATCCCGACGATTCCCGGAAGCCCGACGACGTCACCGACATCACCAAGCGCTCCTGGTTCTACGTCCTCAAGAAGACGGCCCGCGAGTTCGGCGCGGACCAGTGCACCGACCTCGCCGCCGCGCTCACCTACTACGCCGTGCTCGCGCTCTTCCCCGCCCTGCTCGCGATCGTGTCGGTGCTGGGGCTCTTCGGCCAGGCGCAGGCCACCACCGATCTGGTGCTCGACCTGATCGGGAACCTCGCGTCGAGCGAGGTCGTCGACCTGCTGCGCGACCCGATCCAGGCGCTGACCAGCTCCTCCGCCGCGGGTCTCGCCTTCGTGACCGGTGTCGTCGGAGCGATCTGGTCCGCCTCCGGCTACGTCGGCGCCTTCGGCCGCGCGATGAACCGCGTCTACCAGATCGACGAGGGGCGCCCCTTCTGGAAGCTCCGCCCGACGATGCTCGGCGTGACCGTGGTGACGGTCGTCCTGATCGTGATCGCGGCGCTCATCCTGGTGCTCAGCGGACCGGTCGCGACCGCCGTCGGCGACGTCGTGGGCCTCGGCCCCGCCGCCCTCACCGTGTGGAACATCGCGAAATGGCCGGTGCTCGTGGTCATCGCGATCGTGATCGTCGCGACCCTGTACTACTGGGCGCCCAACATCCGCCAGCCGAAGTTCCGCTGGATCAGCATCGGATCGATCGTCGCCCTGGCGATCTGGCTGATCGCCTCGACCGGCTTCGCGTTCTACGTGGCCAACTTCTCCAACTACAACAAGACCTACGGCTCGCTCGGCGCGGTGATCGTCTTCCTCCTCTGGATCTGGATCACCAACATCGCCCTGCTCTTCGGCGCGGAGTTCGACGCCGAGCTCGAGCGCGGACGCGAGCTGCAGGCGGGCATCGAGGCGGAGGAGACCATCCAGCTCCCCCCGCGCGACACCGCCGCGAGCGACAAGAAGGCGGCCGTGCACGAGAAGGACGTCCGCGACGGGCGCTGGCTGCGGCTGGCGAGCGAGAACCGCAGCGACCAGGGCACGGCCCAGGACGACGAGGCCGCGAAGAAGAAGTGACTCAGGACTCGGACGACCAGAGCGCGCGGTAGTAGGCCGCGCGCTCGTCGTCCGGATCCGCTCCGTACTCCGCGAGGAGCAGCGGGGTGTGGCCGGGGCCGTAGTTCCAGCCGAGGCTGACCGCGGCGACCGCCAGATCCGCCCAGCGGTCGCCCACGCCCAGGTCGCCGACGTCGACCGTGCCGCTCCAGCGTCCGTCGTCGTCGACGAGCGTGTTCGGAGCGCACGCGTCGCCGTGCACCACGACGGGGTCCACGAGCTCCGGAGCCGCGCCGAGCGCCGACGGCCGGCGCGCGAACCAGGAGTCGCCGCGCAGCTCTTCGGGCACCGCGTCGACGGGGAGCGCGTGGACCGCCCGCAGGCCGGCCGCGATCGCGCGGACGGCCTCCTCCGGCCGGGCTGTCCACTCCGGGTCGACGGCGCTCCGCCCGGGCAGCGGTGCGGTGAGGAGCCACTGCCCCTCCTCGTCCTCGCCCGCCTCCAGGATCCGGGGCGCGACGATCCGCCCCTCCAGCCAGCGCAGACGCGCGATCTCGCGACGGAGGTCGACGCCCGTGGACCGGGGATTCCACTTCAGGTACCCGGCGTATACGCGGAAGGTCAGCCCGTCGAGCTCGTTGCGCCAGACGAGCGCCGGATCGGTGCCGCCGTTCAGGCGCCTCGCCGGCGACGGGATCCGGACGCCGTCGAGCGAGAACTGCCGTGCGAGGTCCGGACCGCTCATGCCCCCAGGGTAGGCGCCCCGATCCTGAGAGGATCCGCATGCCGCGGACCGCGCCACCCGCCTCCTCCGAGCAGCGCGCCCTTACCCTGACGGGCGTGCCGGAGCAGCCGCCCGGCGCGATCCGGTGACGAGGGAGCCCCCGTGACGCAGAGCGACGACGACCGCGGGCCCGTGCAGCCCGACTTCTCGAAGGAGCAGGAGGGCTACCGTCCCGGTCTCAAGCCCCGGCAGCTGCAGATGATCGCCATCGGCGGCGCGATCGGCACCGGCCTCTTCCTCGGCGCCGGCGGCCGACTCGCCACCGCCGGTCCCTCGCTCGTCGTCGTGTACGCGGTCTGCGGCGTCTTCGCCTACCTGATCCTCCGCGCGCTCGGCGAGCTGGTCCTGCACCGGCCGAGCTCGGGCTCCTTCATCTCCTACGCCCGCGAGTTCCTGGGCGAGAAGGCCGCCTTCGTCGCCGGCTGGATGTACTTCCTGAACTGGGCGATGACCGCGATCGCCGACGTCACCGCGGTGGCCCTCTACGTGAAGTACTGGTCGCTCTTCTCCTCCGTGCCCCAGTGGCTCCTCGCACTCATCGCCCTGGTCGTCGTGCTCTCGCTGAACCTCGTCTCGGTCAAGGTCTTCGGGGAGCTGGAGTTCTGGTTCGCGCTGATCAAGGTCACGGCGCTGGTGGTCTTCCTGGTGATCGGCGTCGTCGTGCTCGCCGCGGGCTGGCCGCTGCAGTCCGGCGGCGTCGCCGTGGACCCCGGGATCAGCCTCTGGAACGACAACGGCGGCATCCTGCCCGGCGGCCTGATCGCCAGCGTCCTGGTCGTCCAGGGCGTGGTGTTCGCCTACTCCGGAGTCGAGCTTGTCGGCACGGCGGCGGGCGAGACCGCGGAGCCGGCGAAGGTCATCCCGCGCGCGATCAACTCGGTCATCCTGCGCATCGCCGTCTTCTACGTCGGCTCGGTGCTGCTGCTGACGCTGCTGCTGCCCTACACGGCCTACTCGAAGGGCGAGAGCCCGTTCGTCACGTTCTTCAGCTCGCTGGGCGACGGCTCCTCGGGCGAGATCGCCGGATCGATCATGAACTTCGTCGTGCTGACGGCCGCGCTCTCCAGCATCAACGCCGGGCTCTACTCGACCGGCCGCATCCTCCGCTCCATGGCGCTCAACGGCTCCGCCCCCGCCTTCACCGGCCGGATGAACAAGCAGGGCGTCCCCTACGGCGGCATCCTGCTCACGGCGAGCATCACCCTGATCGGGATCGTGCTGAACCTCTTCGTGCCGTCCGAGGCCTTCGAGATCGTCCTCAACGTCTCGGCGCTGGGCATCGTCACGGGCTGGGGCATGATCGTCCTCTGCCAGATGCAGCTGCAGCGCTGGGCGGCCCAGGGGCGCCTGGAGCGCCCGTCCTTCCGGATGCCCGGCGCCCCGGTGACCTCGTGGCTCACCCTGGCGTTCCTGGTGATCGTGGTGGTCCTCATCGCCGTCGACTTCCCGACCGGCACCTGGACCGTGGGGATCGTCGCGGTGGTCGGCGTGCCCGCCCTGATCGTGGGCTGGCACGTCGCGAAGCCGCGCATCCTGGCGATCGCGTCCGCCCGTGACGGCTTCACCGGCGCCCACCCCGTGATCGCCGCCCGCCCGGCCTCCGAGGCCAAGCGCGACGGGAACGAGCGGCGCCGCGAGTAGGGCGGGTCAGCGCCGGCGGAGGTAGCGCAGGAACAGCGTGTCGCCGGCGCTGAGCACGTGCGCCAGGTGCTGCGGGCGCGGTCCGGGGACGTCGCCGCGGGCGAGCCTCCCGGAGTCCCCCGCCTCGAGCGTCGGAGCGACGGTCAGGCAGAGCTCGTCGACGGCGTCCGCGGCGAGGAGGGTCCCGAGCAGCGACGGACCGCCCTCGCAGTGGATCCTGCCGAGCCCCCGCTCCGCGAGCTGCGCCCGCATCCGCGTCGCGTCGAGCTCTGCGTCGCCGCAGACGAGCACGTCGGCGACCTCGGCGAGCTCCGCGCGGCGGCGGGCCGGCGAGGAGCCGGTGGTCACGACGATCGGGCGCACCGGCGCCTCGGTGAAGATCCGCGAGGCGGGATCGAGGTCGAGCGACCCCGAGACGATCGCGAAGACGGGCTGCGGGGCGCGCCCGGTGCCGAGCCGCGCCCGCACGGACTCGTCGCTCAGCACCATCGGACCGTAGCCCTCGGTCCGCACCGTGCCGGCCGCGACGAGCACGACGTCGGCGAGCCGGCGGAGCAGGTCGAACACGCGCAGGTCCGCCGCTCCCCCGAGATCGCCCGAGACGCCGTCGCGGGTGACCGCTCCGTCGACGCTCGCGACGAAGTTGACCCGGAGCCACTCCTCGCCCGCCCCGTCCGCGTAGAGGGTCAGCAGAGCCTCGTCGGACAGGTCCTGCCCGGCCGGCGACAGGCCGTCGATGCGGGCGCTCACGCCGCCGGCTCCACGTTGTGGCGGAGGAAGGCGGGCGCCCGCCAGCCCAGCACCGCCTCCGTCATCCGCACGGCGTCCACCGCCTGGCGCACGTCGTGCATGCGCACGATCCGCGCACCGTTCAGGATGCAGATCACCGCGGCGGCGAGGGAGCCCTCGAGGCGCTCCCCCTGCGGCCGGTCCAGCGCCTCGCCGATGAAGTCCTTGTTGGACACCGCGGCGAGCACCGGGAAGCCGAGCGCGGCCACCTCGCCCAGCCGGCGGGTGAGCTCGAGCGTGTGCAGGGTGTTCTTGTTCAGGTCGTGACCCGGATCGACGATGATCCTCCCGGCAGGCACTCCACCCGAGAGCGCGCGATCGACGCGGCTCCGCAGATGGTCGACCACGGTCGCCACGACGTCGTCGTACTCGGGTCTCTCCGGCTCGCTGCGGGGGGCGCCCACGCTGTGGGTGATGACGAGCTGGGCGGAGGAGGAGGCGACGACCTCGAGCATCCGGGGGTCGTGCAGCCCGCTCGTGTCGTTGATGACGGAGGCGCCCGCGGCGATGCTCGCGCGCGCGACCTCGGCGCTCGTCGTGTCCACCGAGACGACCACGTCGCTCCGCTCCGCGATGCCCGCCACGACGGGGACCACCCGGTCGAGCTCCTCCTGGAGCGTGACGGCGGGGCCGCGGCCGAACGGCACTCCGCCGATGTCGACCCAGTCGGCGCCGAGCTCCGCGGCGCGCACGGCGGCCGCGATGGCGCTGTCCAGGGCGAAGGTGGAGCCCTTGTCGTAGAAGGAGTCGGGCGTGCGGTTCACGACCGCCATCACGGCCACCTGCCGCTCGAAGTCGAACTCTCGTCCGCCGATGTGCCGCGTGGTCATGGGCGCGTCCCTCCCGCTCGGAGCGCCGGGAGAAGGCCGGCGCCGCTCACCCTAGACGAGCGGAGTCGGCGGAGGCTGGAGCGGGCCGCCCTCGAGCAGCGCCTGGAAGAGGACGTGGTCCTGCCACTCCCCGGCGATCCGCAGGTAGCGCCGCGCGACGCCGATCCGCTCGAAGCCGTTGCGCTGCAGCACGGTCTGCGATCCGACGTTGTGGAGGAGCGTCCCGGCCTGCAGGCGGTGCAGCCCCAGATCCTCACGCGCGGTGCGCAGGACGGCTCCGACCGCGCGGGTCATCACGCCGCGGCCCTGCAGACCGCTGTCGAGCCAGTAGCCGAGATCGCCGCTGTCGAAGGCGCCGCGGACGATGTTCGCGAGAGTCAGCCGACCGACGATCACGCCGCCCGCGTCGAGGACGAGCGGGAGGACGCTGCCGGCCCGGTGCGCGGCGAGCGCGTCCGCGACGGCGTCGGTCTGGCCCCCCGCCTCGAAGAAGCGGGTCGAGCGCGTCGGCTCCCAGGGCGCGAGGTGCCGGCGGTTGCGCCGGTACGCGGCGGCGAGGGCCGGTCCGTCGTCCCGCGAGACGAGCCGCAGGAGGGTGCCCTGGTCGTCGACGGGGATCGGGGCGGGCATCCTGCGAGGGTAGCGCCGGAGCCGGGAACGACAGAACCCCCGGCCAGGGGCCGGGGGTTCTCGTGGTGGGCGATACTGGGATCGAACCAGTGACCTCTTCCGTGTCAGGGAAGCGCGCTACCGCTGCGCCAATCGCCCGTTGCTCCGTGCGGAGCGCCTCGTTCGGTGAACGATCGAGGTGGATACGGGATTCGAACCCGTGTATACGGCTTTGCAGGCCGCTGCCTCGCCTCTCGGCCAATCCACCGTGTACGGGATTCGGTGTCGGCGGCCCGAGGGCCGACCAGGTGGGAGGCACCCGAGGGTGCCGTCCCGATGACGCCGGTCCGAAGACCGGTGTTCGAGCGGATGACGAGATTCGAACTCGCGACCCTCACCTTGGCAAGGTGATGCGCTACCGCTGCGCCACATCCGCATGTAGGTCGTACTGGTGTTGCCGTTTTGCGTGTCTTGCTGTCTTGCTGTCCGTCCGGCGCTTTCGCTGCCCGGCTCGACCTAGAAGAATGTATACGACAGCGGCGCCGGAATCCAAATCGAGCGGACGCCGATCCCGCCGCTCGGAGTCCGATCCGCGTCTTTCCGCGCGAAACCGGCTCGTCGCCGTCCGTTCACCCGGGCGTGGCGGGCGTCGGCGGTGCATCCGGGCCCCGCGGATCCGCTACGATCGTCTCTCGGGTCGTCCAGCACGTCCCCCTGGGCGATTGGCGCAGTTGGTAGCGCGCTTCCTTCACACGGAAGAGGTCATCGGTTCGAGTCCGGTATCGCCCACCCTCACCCCCGGTCCGTGCTCACGCACTCGGCCGGGGGTTCTCTCGTCCCGCCGCGGTCGTCCTCCGGCCTCGCAGCGCCCAGTCGAAGGAGCCGACCCGAGATGATGGGCCGCTCGCACGCCGTCTCCGGTGCGCTCGCCTGGGCCGTCGCCGCCTCCGTGCCCGCCGTCGCCGGGCCCCTCGGCCTCGCGGGTCTCCCGCTCGACCTCCGACTGGTCGGCCTCGGAGTCGCCGCCGGCTGGGCCCTGGTGCCCGACGCGGACCACGCGAGCGCGACCGTCTCCCGCTCGGCGCCGGCCGCCTCCCTGCTCACCGCGACCGCGGGCCGGATCAGCGGAGGGCACCGGCACGGGATGCACTCGCTGCTCGCGGTCGCCGTCGTCTGGTACCTGGTGCCGGTGCTCACGGCGCTGCGCTTCCCGGTGCCGGTCGTCGGTCCCGTCGCCGTGGCCGCCGTGCTCACGCTGCCCGCCCTCGCGTTCGCCGCGAAGGCCGTCCGGGCCGCCCCCTCCTGGCGCATCGCCTGGGCCGGGGCGACGGTCGTCACGGTCCTGCTCGTCGCGCTCGCCGACGGCACCTGGGCGTGGCTCCGGGTCGCCGCGACGCTGGGCTACCTCGTGCACGTGGCCGGCGACGCCCTCACGACTGGCGGGATCAACTGGCTGTGGCCGCTGCGCGTGCGCCTGCCGCGGCGCCTGCGCCGGACACCGCTGCGCCACGTCTGGACCACCGGCGGCTACGCCGCGCTGCCCGTCCTGGGCTCCGCCGGGTCCTGGCGCGAGACGGTCCTCTACTGGCTCATGTCCGCGGCGACGATCGTGCTCACCGCCTCGATGATCACGGCCGAGCTGCTGTAGCCCGGGGCGCCCTCCTCAGAAGACCTTCCCCGGGTTCATGATCCCCAGCGGGTCGAACACGGCCTTGATCCCGCGCTGGAGCGCCAGCGAGTCCTCGCCCAGCTCCTCCGCCAGCCAGCGCCGCTTGAGCAGTCCCACGCCGTGCTCGCCCGTGAGCGTGCCGCCGAGGGCCAGTGCCGTGCGGAAGAGCTCCGCGGCGGCGTCCCAGACGTCCTCCCCCACGGGTCCGTCCCCCGCGGGCAGCACGAAGTTCGGATGGAGGTTCCCGTCCCCCGCGTGGGCGACGGTGGGGATGCTGAGCCCCGTCCGCTCCTCGATGCCGCGGATCGCCGCGAACATCGCCGGCAGCGCCGAGCGGGGCACGCAGACGTCCTCGATCAGCACCCGGCCCTCCGCCTCGAGCGCCGGGTGGAATGCCCGGCGGACGGCCAGCAGAGCCTCGCCCTCGGCCGGGTCCTCGGTCGCCTCGGCGGCGCCCCCGGAGGCGGTCACGATCTCGAGGACGCGCTGCGACTCCTCCGCCGCTCCTCCGCCGTCCGTCTGGACGAGGAGGTAGGCGGCACCGCGGTCCAGGGCCGCTCCGGTGTAGCGCGAGATCGCGGCGAGCGCCGCCTCGTCCATCAGCTCCATCACCGCGGGACGGAGCCGCGCGGCGGTGATCGCAGCGGAGGCGGCGGCCGCGGCGACGACGCTCGGAAAGTACGCGCCGACCGTGACCACGCGCCCGGTCGGGATCGGGCGGAGCTTCACGGTGGCCTCCACGATGACGCCCAGCGTCCCCTCGGAGCCGGTCAGGAGCGCGGTGAGGTCGTACCCGGTGACTCCCTTCACGCTGCGGCGGCCGGTGCGGAGCAGTCGTCCGTCGGGGAGGACGACCGTCAACCCGAGCACCGCTTCCCGGGTCACGCCGTACTTGGCGCACAGCAGCCCCCCGGCGTTCGTCGCGATGTTGCCGCCGATGCTCGAGATCGCGCGGCTCGCGGGGTCGGGCGAGAAGACGAGGCCGTGTGGAGCGACCGCGTCCGACAGCGCCTGATTGATGACCCCGGGCTCGACGACCGCCAGCTCGTCCTCGAGCGACACCTCGAGGATGCGGTCCATGGCGGCGGTCGAGAGGACGAGCGCTCCCTCGCTCGCCACTCCCCCGGCAGCGAGGCCCGTTCCCGCTCCGCGCGGCACGACCGGGAGCCGATGCTCCGTCGCTATGCGCAGCGCCGCCTGCACGTCCTCGACCGAGCGGGCAGCGACGAGCGCGAGCGCGCGACCCGGTGCGGAGAAGCCCGACTTGTCGGTGTGCACGGCCTCGAACCCGGGGCCCTCGGTCAGGACCGCGTCTCCGAGCGCGTCGCGCAGCTGTCGGAGGATCTCGTGGTCGTGCATGGTTCACTCCGTGCGGTCGCGGGCGGGTCCTGCCGATCCTTCCACGGGCGCGGGGCAGGATGGCGGGATGACCGGAGAGACGCGATGGCCGCGGTGACGAGCGCGGGGATCCTGCTGCACCGCGAGGGCCCCTCCGGCACCGAGGTGTTCCTCGGGCGGATGGGCGGCCCCTTCTGGACCCGGCGCCCCCGCGCGTGGACGATCCCGAAGGGCGTGCACGCGGGCGACGAGACGCCGCTGGACGCCGCGCGCCGAGAATTCGAGGAGGAGACCGGCGCTCCTCCGCCCGACGGGGAACTGACCCTCCTCGGTGCGTTCCGGCAGAGCGCGGCCAAGACCGTCACCGTCTTCGCCGGGCGCGGACTCGCGGACACCGCCTTCGTCGCGAGCAACACCTTCGAGCTGGAGTGGCCGCGGGGCTCCGGCGTGCTGCGCAGCTTCCCCGAGCTGGAGGACGCCCGGTGGCACCCGCTCGACGAGGCCCGCTCGCTGGTCGTGGCCGGGCAGGTCGCCGCCCTCGACGCGCTGGCCGAGCTGCTGGCGGATCCGGACGGCGGGGACCGGGCCGGCACCGCCCCCTAGTCGGCGGTCGCGTAGACCCGCAGGCCCAGCGGCACGATCCGCACCACGGCCTCGTCGAATCCGTCGCGGGAGCCGTCGAAGCGCTCGGTCTCGCCGTCGTGCGCCCACTCGGGGTCGTCCCCCGCGGGCCGGCGCGCCCCGACGGTGATCTCCGGCGTCGAGAACGACTCCACCACCGGTGCCCGCCAGCCGGGCACACGGCCGACCACCGGGGTCGCCGTACGGCCGAGCAGGAGCGAGAACGCTCCCCGGGTGCGCGGAGTCCGTCCTGAGTGCAGGATGCGCACGTCGAGGTGGCCGTCGTCGAGCCGACGCCGGGCGAGCGGGGCGGCCGTGCGCGGGTGCTCCTGGTTCACCCCGACGAAGTACGACCAGACGAGCTGCGTGCGCCCGTCGCGCCGGAGCTCGAACGGATCGGTGCGCCGCACGACCGAGAGGGCCGCGATCACGGCGGCGAGCGGCTTCCCGATCCGCTTCTCGCGCTTCTCGCGGGCCGCGACGAACTCCGGGTAGACGCCGATCGAGACCGTGTTGAGCACCGTGACCGGGTCTCCCCCGTCCGCGACGACCTCGGCCACGTCGACGTCGCGGCGCTCGCCGATCGTCGCCGCGTCGAGCGCGTCCTGGACGGTGAGCAGCCCCAGCGCCTTCGCGAAGTGGTTCATGGTCCCGCCCGGCAGCACGAGCAGCGTCATCCCCTCGGCGCGGGCGAGAGCGGCACCGACCGACATGGTCCCGTCCCCGCCGTGGATCCCGAGCACCCGGGGCGGAGAGTCCCCCGAGCGCGCCTCGCGCACCACGTCGGCGAGGTCCTCCCCCTCGGTCAGCCGGTGCACGCGCGCCTTCGGAAACCGGGCTCGGACCAGCGGCTCGGGATCGGGGCGGTGCGAGTCCCGGCCCGCGCCGGGGTTGAGGACCACGAGGAGGGCGGCGCCGTCCCCCAGCGGGCTGCGGTCGACGGGGGGCCGGGTCGCGCGCTCCGAGACGGGCACGTGGCGCGGCTCGGCCGGCAGGACGGCTCGGTCGACGACCGCGACCGCCGCGCCGAGCGCCGCGCCGCCGAGGACGTCCGAGAGCCAGTGGACGCCGACGTGCAGGCGGGAGAAGGCCACGGCGGCGGCGAGCGGGGCGACCGCCGCCCCCACTCGGGGCGACTCGAGCGCGACCCCGGCGGCGAAGGCGGCGGCGCTCGCCGCGTGCCCCGAGGGGAAGGACGCCGACGTCGGCACCGTCGCCAGGCGCCGGCCGACCGGGACGTCGACGAGGAGCGGCCGGTCGCCGCCGAACACGCGCTTGCCGACCAGGTTCGCGAGCGCGCTGGCCGCGGCGAGCGAGGCGGTCCCCCGCAGAGCCTCGCGGGGACGGCCCGCCAGGAGCAGCAGAACGCCGACGCCGGCCCAGAGGACTCCGTGGTCCGCGGCCCGGGAGAGCCCCACGAGCGCCCCGTCGACGACGGGCGACGGGCGACGGGCGTTCAGCCGCCGGGCCGCACGAGCGTCCGCCCGGCGCACGACGCGCGGGACGGTGACGAGTCGGCGGAGCAGGACGGACGGGGGTCGGGTTTCGCGGAGGGCCATGCGCTCAGCGTAGGAGGAGGCGCCTCCGCGGTCCCTGGACCGGTCGACGGCGCGCTACACCTCGCCGAAGCCCGACTCGACCAGATCGCCGAGCCGGCCGACCGCCTCCTGGGCCTGCGGCCCCGACGCCGAGAGGACGACCTCGTCCCCGCGGTCGAGCCCCAGCGACATCACGCCGAGCAGGCTGGTGGCGTCCTTGCCGTTCGCGTCGATCCGGGCGTCGAAGGTGGCGGCGAGCGTCACGAAGTCGGCCGCGGGACGGGCGTGCAGGCCGTTCGGGTTGATGAGGCGGACGCGGCGCTGCACGCGCTCGTCACCGGGCGAGGCCTCCTCGGCGGGAGCAGCGAGCGCCTCGCCCCGGGCCGACTCCGCGGCGGCGAGCACCTCGTCCAGCGACGCCCCCGTGCCCGCGGCGACGGCGGCCGCGACCGCCCCCTCCACCAGCGGGGCGTCGGCGATCCGGACCCGGGCGCGCGCGTCGTCGTCGAGGAACTCGACCGCGGTCTCCGCCGTCATGATCGCCGAGCCGAGGTCGCAGAGGACGACGACCCCCTCGCCGGAGTCCGCGTCCGCCAGGGCCGCCGTGATGCGGTCGAAGCTGGTGCCGATGCCACCGTCGTCCGTCCCGCCCGCGGCGACCAGCGCGACCGAGGCCGCCATCTGCTCCGCGAGCTCGACCAGCCCCTCCGCCAGCTGCGCGCTGTGCGAGACCAGGACCAGCCCGACGCTCACGCCGCCGCCTCGGCTGCTGCGCGGAGCAGGAGAACGGTCGACACGCTGCCGGGATCACGGTGCCCGATGGCGCGCTCGCCGAGGTAGCTGGCGCGTCCCTTGCGGGCGACCAGCGGGTCCGTCGACTCCGCTCCCCTCTGCGCCGCCTCCGCCGCCGCGGCGAGGACGTCGGCCGGAGCCGCTCCCTCCTCGGCGGCGGCCGCGGCCGCGTCGACCGCCGGCGTCCACGCGTCCACCATCGTCTTGTCGCCCACCTCGGCCTTGCCGCGGAGCACGATGCCGTCCCTCGCCGCGGCCAGGAGCGCTGCGACGTCCGCGCCCTCGAGCGCGACCTCGCCCGCGACCGCGGCGGAGGCCTTCAGGAACGCCGTGCCGAACAGCGGGCCCGAGGCGCCGCCGACGGTGGAGATGAGCGTCGTCGCGACCAGCTTGAGCACGTCCGCCGGGACCCCCTGCTCCGGCGCCGCATCCAGCTTCGCGACCACGGCCTGGAAGCCGCGGTCCATGTTCTCGCCGTGGTCCCCGTCGCCGATCGCCCGGTCGAGCGTGATCAGCTCGACCCGGTGCTCCGCGATCGACTCGGCGGCGCGGCGGATCCACGCCGTCGCCCATACCGCGTCGAGCCCGGCTCCCTGTGCGTCCTGCATGGTCGTCTCCTCCTCGTGCGCCGCTCCTGCGGCTGTCGTTCCGGTCATGGTGTGCGCGCGGGCGCTCAGCGTCCCCACCGCAGCGCCGCGGTCTGCACCGGGGAGTCCCACAGCTCGGTCAGGGCGTCGTCGAGCTTGAGGACGGTGAGCGAGAAGCCCTGCATCTCGAGCGACGTCGTGTAGTTGCCGACGAGGCTGCGTGCGACGGTGATCCCCTTCTCGGCCAGCGCCTCGGCTGCGCGCCGGTAGGCGAGGTACAGCTCGATCTGCGGCGTGCCGCCCATGCCGTTCACCAGGAGCAGCACCTCGTCCCCGGAGGAGAACGGCAGGTCCTCCAGGATCGGGCCGAGGATCCGGTCGACGATGCGGTCGGCCGGCTCCAGCGCGATCTTCTCCCGGCCGGGCTCGCCGTGGATGCCGATGCCGATCTCGATCTCGTCCTCGCCCAGCTCGAAGCTCGGCTCGCCCGCGTGCGGGACGATGCACGGCGTGAGGGCGACGCCCATCGAGCGCACGTTCGCGATCACCGTCTCGGCGATCGTCGCGACCTCGTCGAGGGAGTCGCCCCGCTCGGCCGCGGCGCCCGCGATCCGCTCGACCAGCACGGTGCCGGCCACGCCGCGGCGGCCCGCGGTGTAGAGCGAGTCCTTCACCGCGACGTCGTCGTCGACGATCACGCTGCGCACCTCGATCCCCTCGGCGCCGGCGAGGTCGGCCGCGGTCTCGAAGTTCAGGACGTCGCCCGTGTAGTTCTTCACGATGTGCAGCACACCCGCACCGCCGTCGACGGCCTGCGTGGCCGCGACGATCGGGTCGGGCGTGGGCGAGGTGAAGACGGGACCGGGGACGGCGGCGTCCAGCATCCCGAATCCGACGAAGCCCGCGTGCAGCGGCTCGTGCCCGCTGCCGCCTCCGCTGACGATGCCCACCTTGCCCGAGCGGGGCGCGTCGGCCCGCACTACGAACAGGGGATCCGACACCACCCGGACCAGGTCGGCGTGCGCCAGGCCGAAGCCGGCCACCGACTCCGTGACGACGTTCTTCGGGTCGTTGATGAGCTTCTTCATCGAGGTCTCCTCCAGGATCGGGCCACCACTCGGGCGTCCCGTGACCTGCGGGCGATCCGGCGCGTGGTGGATCGCCGCCCGCACCGTCGCGGACAGCAGCCCCACGTTACGCCCTGCGCTCGCGCCTACGGCAGCGGGACGACGGCGCGCTGCGTCTCGCGGACCCACTCCTCGAGCTTGGCCGTGGCGGCCCCGGAGTCGACGGCCTCCGCCGCGCGGTCCATCGACGTCCGCAGGCGCTCCAGGACGGGCGTGCGCACCAGGTCCGGGTCGCGCGCCAGGTCGAACGCCGCGAGGCCCGCGGCCGCGTTCAGAAGGACGATGTCGCGGACGGGGCCGCCGTCTCCCCCGAGCACCGAGCGCACCACGCTCGCGTTGTAGGCGGCGTCGCGGCCGCGCAGCTCGTCGATCCGCGCGCGGGGCAGGCCCAGGTCGCGCGGATCGAGGTCGTGCTCGACCACGGAGCCGCGCGACACCTCCCAGATGTGGCTGTGACCCGTGGTCGTGAGCTCGTCGAGGCCGTCGTCCCCGCGGAACACCAGAGCCGTCGCCCCGCGCGTCCGGAACACGCCGACGACCAGCGGCACCCGGTCGAGGTGCGCCACTCCGACCGCCGACGCCTCGGGACGCGCCGGATTGCAGAGCGGGCCGAGGAAGTTGAACACCGTCGGCACGCCCAGCTCGGCGCGCACCGGACCGGCGTGCCGGAAGCCGGGGTGGAAGAGGGACGCGAAGACGAAGGCGATCCCCGTCCGCCGGAACACCTCGGCCACCCGCTCGGGGGAGAGGGAGAGGTCGACCCCGAGTGCCGCGAGCACGTCGGAGGAGCCGGAGGAGGAGGACGCGGCCTTGTTCCCGTGCTTCACGACGGGCGTGCCGGCCGCGGCCGCGATGATCGACGCGGTGGAGGAGATGTTGACGGTCCCGAAGCGGTCCCCGCCGGTACCGACGATGTCCAGGGCCATCGGGTCCACGTCCAGCGGCACCGCGTGGTCGAGGATCGCGTCGCGGAAGCCGACGATCTCGTCGACGGTCTCGCCCTTCGCCCGGAGGGCCACCAGCAGTCCGGCGAGCTGCGCCGGAGTCGCCGCGCCCTCCATCACCTGCTCCATGGCCCACGTCGCCTCGGAGACGCTCAGATCGGAGGACTCGAGGAGTGCGCTGAGAACGTGCGGCCAGGACAGGGTTTCCGACATGGCTCCCAGATTATGCGACGAGGATCGCCTCCCGGCTAGTGCGACTTCCCTCCCCTGCCATCGGCCATAATGGTCTGTGTGACGAGCACCTCTCTCTCCCCCACGGCCACCGCGCCCGTAGTGAACCGACCCAACCCGGTCGCGGTCGGAACGATCGTCTGGCTGGGCAGCGAGGTCATGTTCTTCGCGGGCCTCTTCGCGATCTACTTCACCCTGCGCAGCACCTCTCCCGAGCTCTGGGGCGCCGAGACCCAGATCCTCAACGTCCCCTACGCGGGCGTGAACACGGTGATCCTCGTGGCCTCGTCGTTCAGCTGCCAGTTCGGCGTGTTCGCCGCCGAGCGGCTGCAGCCGCGCGCGACGGGCCTCAGCCCGTTCAAGTGGGGCATGGTCGAGTGGTTCTTCCTCACCTACGCCCTGGGCGCGGTCTTCGTCTCCGGCCAGGTGCTCGAGTACGCGACCCTCGTCTCCGAGGGCGTCACGCTCTCCAGCAACGCCTACGGCTCCGCCTTCTACCTGACGACCGGCTTCCACGCCCTGCACGTCACCGGAGGCCTCATCGCGTTCCTCCTCGTCATCGGCCGCGGCTTCGCGGTCAAGAACTTCGGCCACAAGGAGGCGACGAGCGCCATCGTCGTCTCGTACTACTGGCACTTCGTCGACGTCGTCTGGGTCGGCCTGTTCGCCGTCATCTACTTCCTCAAGTGACGCGCCCGCCGATGCCCCACTCCACTCCCGACCCCCGCAGGAAGGACGCCTCGATGGCCTCCCCGAAGACGAAGAGCCGAGCCAAGAAGGGTCGCCGCCACCCGCTCGCCACCCTGGCCCTGATCGCCATCGGCCTCGGGCTCACCGGCGGGACCTACGCCGCGGTCGGTGTCGCGACGTCCGCCTCCGCGGAGACGTCGTCCACCAGCCAGCAGACGATCGACGAGGGCTCGAAGCTCTTCGCCGCGAACTGCGCTACCTGCCACGGCCTCGACGCCGCGGGCACCGACAACGCTCCCTCCCTCATCGGAGTGGGCGCGGCGTCGGTCGACTTCCAGGTCGGCACCGGCCGCATGCCGATGCAGATGCACGGCCCCCAGGCGCTCGAGAAGCCGGTGCAGTTCACCGACGAGCAGGTCGGCGAGCTCGCCGCCTACGTCGCGTCGCTGGCCCCCGGCCCCGCGATCCCCGAGGGCGAGGTCCTCGACGGACAGGGTGACGCGGCGAACGGCGCCGAGCTGTTCCGCATCAACTGCGCCATGTGCCACAACGTCGCCGGGGCCGGCGGCGCGCTCACCGAGGGCAAGTTCGCTCCCCCGCTGGGCGGCGTGACCGAGGCGCACATCTACGAGGCGATGGTCACCGGCCCGCAGAACATGCCGGTCTTCAACGACCTGAACATCTCGCCCGAGGACAAGCGCGACATCATCTCGTACCTCAAGTACATCGAGGCCAACCCGTCCCCGGGCGGATTCGCGCTCGGCTCCCTCGGGCCGGTCGCGGAGGGCCTGTTCCTCTGGATCTTCGGCCTCGGCGCGATCGTGGCCCTGACGGTGTGGATCACCGCCCGATCCAACTAGACGACTGCAGCGCCCTGACGGGCGCGACTGACCCACGGCACCGACTGGTGCCGACACGGCGTGAAAAGGAGAACCATGGCAGAGCACGATGAGGGTGGCACGGACCTCGCCACCTCGTCGGCCACCGGGCACGGAACGGCTCCGGCCGGCACCGCGGTCGTGACGCGGGACCGCGTCCAGGACCCGGGCCTCCCGCCGCACCGCCCCCGGATGACCGACCTCGACCCCAAGGTCGAGAAGCGTGCCGAGCGCACGGTGTACACGCTCTTCTACCTCTCCTTCGCGGGCTCGATCTTCGCGGTCGCCGCCTACATGGCGTTCCCGATCACCGAGGACGTCGCGTCGGTCCGGCTGAACACGCTGTTCATCGGCCTGGGCATGTCCCTCGCGCTCCTGGGCATCGGCATCGCCGCCGTCCACTGGGGCAAGCAGCTGATGTCGGACCACGAGGGCATCGACATCCGCCACCCCGTCCGCAGCGCGGAGCCCACCCGCGCCCGTGCGCTCGAGATCTTCGACCAGTCCGACAAGGAGTCCGGCTTCGGCCGCCGCTCCCTCGTCCGGAACAGCCTGATCGCCTCCCTCGTCGTGTTCCCCCTGCCCGCCGTGATCCTGTTCCGGGGCCTCGGCCCGCAGGACCAGAACCCCGTCGCCCTCCTCAAGACCACCCTGTGGGAAGAGGGCACGAGGCTCACCCTGGACCCGTCGGGAGCGCCGATCCTCGCATCGAACGTCACCCTCGGATCCGCCTTCCACGTCATCCCCGAGGGTCTCAACGACGCCGAGGGCAAGCTGGAGGAGAAGGCCAAGGCCGCCGTCCTCCTGATGCGCCTGAAGCCGGAGGACCTCATCGTCAGTGAGGGTCGCGAGACCTGGAACTACGACGGAATCGTCGCCTACTCCAAGATCTGCACGCACGTCGGATGCCCTGTGGCGCTGTACGAGCAGCAGACCCACCACCTGCTGTGCCCGTGCCACCAGTCGCAATTCGACATCACGCGCGAGGCCGCCGTCATCTTCGGCCCGGCGAAGCGTCCGCTTCCGCAGCTCCCCATCACCGTCGACGCCGAGGGTTACCTGGTCGCCAGAAGCGACTTCACGGAGCCCGTCGGACCGTCCTTCTGGGAGCGATGACTCACATGTCCACCACCACCCCCTCACGCCCCTCCAGCTCCCCCGCGGAGCCCGAGGACGGCGTCATCCTCGGATCCGGCAAGTTCCAGAAGGGGTACGTCGGAGCGGCGTCGAACTACATCGACGAGCGCACGAGCATCTCCGCGGTCGTCAAGGAGTTCGGTCGCAAGATCTTCCCCGACCACTGGTCCTTCCTCCTCGGCGAGGTCGCGCTCTACAGCTTCGTCATCATCCTGCTGTCGGGCACGTTCCTCACCTTCTTCTTCCAGGCCTCGATGGTCGAGACGCACTACGAGGGCAGCTATCTGCCCCTCAAGGGCATCGAGATGTCGGCGGCGATGTCGTCCTCGCTCGACATCTCCTTCGACATCCGCGGCGGCCTGCTGATGCGGCAGATCCACCACTGGGCGGCGCTGCTGTTCGTGGCCTCGATCGGCCTGCACATGCTGCGCATCTTCTTCACCGGTGCGTTCCGCAAGCCCCGCGAGCTCAACTGGGTCATCGGCTTCGTCCTCTTCATCCTCGCGATGGCCGAGGGCTTCACCGGCTACTCGCTCCCCGACGACCTGCTCTCGGGCAACGGCCTCCGCATCATCGACGGCATGGTCAAGGGCATCCCGATCGTCGGCACCTGGATCTCGTTCCTGCTCTTCGGCGGCGAGTTCCCGGGCACCGACATCGTCGGCCGCCTCTACACGCTGCACATCCTGCTGCTGCCGGCGCTGGTGCTCGCGTTCATCGCCCTCCACCTCGTGTTCGTGGTCGTCCACAAGCACACCCAGTTCCCCGGTGCGGGCAAGACCGAGCAGAACGTCGTCGGCTACCCGGTGCTGCCGGTCTACGCCGCGAAGGCCGGTGGATTCTTCTTCATCGTCTTCGGCGTCGTCGTCCTCATCGCCTCGCTGTTCACGATCAACCCGATCTGGAACTACGGCCCGTACGACCCCTCGCCCGTCTCCGCGGGAACCCAGCCCGACTGGTACATCGGGTTCGCCGACGGCGCCCTGCGCCTCGTCCCGCCGGGACTCGAGTGGGCCATCCCGGGCATCGGAACCCTGTCGTTCAACATCCTGATCCCGCTCGTCG
The DNA here is from genome assembly GCF_002931985.1 of Rathayibacter sp. AY1H2. Classification (NCBI taxonomy): domain Bacteria; kingdom Bacillati; phylum Actinomycetota; class Actinomycetes; order Micrococcales; family Microbacteriaceae; genus Rathayibacter; species Rathayibacter sp. AY1H2. The sequence continues at coordinate 27,915 of NZ_PSUV01000026.1, forward strand.
GTCTCGGACTGTTCATCGCCGTGGTCATGCTCTACCCGTTCCTCGAGGCGTGGATCACCGGTGACAAGCGCGAGCACCACCTGCTCGACCGCCCGCGCAACGCCGCGACCCGCACCGCGATCGGCGCCGCCGGAGTCAGCTTCTACGCCGTCCTCTGGGCCGCCGCGTCGTCCGACCTCATCGCGACGCACTTCCACCTCACGATGGAGGGCGTGATCCACAGCCTGCAGTTCCTGCTCATCGCGGGTCCGTTCATCGCGTACTTCATCACCAAGCGCATCTGCCTGGCGCTACAGAAGAAGGACCGCGAGATCGCGCTGCACGGCTTCGAGTCTGGCCGCATCGTCCGCCTCCCCGGCGGCGAGTTCATCGAGGTGCACCAGCAGCTCGACGAGTACGAGCGCTGGAAGCTCGTCGGTCAGGACGAGTACGAGCCCCTGATGATCCGTCCGGACTCGCGTGGCCGCATCACCGCCCCGCAGCGCGTCCGCGCCGGCCTCTCCCGCTGGTTCTTCGAGGACCGGATCACCCCCGTCACCCAGAAGGAGCTCGAGAGCTCGCACAGCGAGCACTGATCCTCCCCCCGAAGGGCCCGGACGTTCATTCGTCCGAGCCCTTCGTCGTTCCTGCAGCGGGGCGGCGCCTGTCCTCCGGCGCGGTGGAGGTCGGCGGTGGACCGAGAGCCGGTGAGACCGGATCACAGCGCCTCGACGGCGACAAGCCGGCAGGAACGTGAGGCGATCCTCCGGACGGCGAGGCCCCCGCTCCGCGGATCACGAGATGCCATCTGACCGCCGAGCTGGAGACGTCCGCCTCCCTCGGATCACCGAGTGATCCAGCCTGTCTGCATAGTCGCAGTGTCGTCGTCCGATGAGCTCCCCGTCCCCGTCCACGTCGAGACACTCGGCATCGGTTCGAGGGCACCCATTCTCAGCAGGCCTGTCAGGACTGCCCTCCCCCGCTCACGGCCGAGCCCTCTGTGATCGGCGACGGCGACGCTCGCCGGTGAGACAGAGGATGCGACCTCCGGGCCTCGACGACCGTCGCTGCAGCGGCGTCTCAGGCTCCTTGTGCTCGCACCGACCGGCACGACCCGCTAGACGTACCGAGGAACTCTAAGAGCCGCAGGGGCGCCCGCGGTTCCGCCGGGGTGCGGGCTCCGCTGGGGTCGGAACGGTGTGCAGGAGTCCGTAGGGCAGCGCAGGCGCCAGAACAGGCGCGGCAGGCCCAGTACGGCCGCAGGCGCAGCAGTATCGGCGACCGTAGCGGCCACCACCGCCGGCACACCCACAAGCGCACCGGAGAGCCGCCACAGGCGTAGCCCGCTCACCCGTGACCGGAGCAGGAGCCGTCGCAGCGCTGCTCTGGAAGGGTGACGACGCGGCCCGACGCTGCTGCTCGACGCCGCCCGCTGCGCTCCCCTGCGAGCTTCCGCGTCGCGGGCAGTCGGATGTTCCCAAACGTGCGCCTCCGCGCGGAACGCCTCTGTGTCCTGCCAGCAGGACACCAAGAGAGATCCCGCTCAGCTCGTCATCCCTCACTGAGCGGCCCCGGCCCTCACTCCCGGCTCTCACCCGGATGTCCCTGCTCTCACCGGGAGGCTCGATCCCCCACTGATCGGCGAGCGACGCCCCTGCACGAAGCCGAACGGCCGAGCCGACCGGGTCCCGACCGCGTGTCCCTTCCTCCTGGATAAGCGAAAAGGCCGGGTGCACGGAGCCGAAGCCCTCGTGCACCCGGCCCTCGGCCGAGCGATGCGCCCTAGCGGGCGAAGTACCCGCGGTAGTACTCGTACACCCAGCCGGCGATGGCGACCAGGAAGAGTCCGACGGCGATGTAGGTGATCCAGAACCCCACGGCCAGGCCGAGGAATCCGAGGGCCGCGGAACCGCCCAGGATCAGCGGCCACCAGCTCCACGGGCTGAAGAAGCCCAGCTCGGGGTCTCCGTCATCGATGTCCGCATCGAGGCGGTCCTCGGGGAGCTCGGCACCCTGCGCCTTGTGGACGCGGCCGACGTAGAACGCGATGAACGCGCCCAGCACGGCCGAGAGGCCGATGCCGACGGTGCCGACCCACTCCACCTGGCCCGTGTCGAGCAGCGACCACACGATGTACGTGATGTCGGCGAGGAGGAAGAAGCCCGCGAGGAGCCAGAAGAGATTGACGTTGGCGCGCATGGCCCTACTTCACCGTGCCTTCGGACTTGTCGTACGTGGGGGCGTCCGGAGCGTCCTTCGCCGGACCGATTCCGACGGGGATACCGGCCTCGGGGTGGTTGAGGTCGAACGCCGGGGCCTCGCTGCGGATGCGCGGGATCGAGGTGAAGTTGTGGCGGGGCGGCGGGCACGAGGTGGCCCACTCGAGCGACCGGGAGAAGCCCCACGGGTCGTTCACCGTCACCTTGGGCGCCTTGCGGGCCGTGATGTACACGTTCAGGAAGAACGGGATCAGCGACACCGCGAGGATCATCGCTCCGACCGTCGACACCTGGTTCATCCAGGTGAAGCCGTCCTCGGGCAGGTAGCTGGCGTAGCGGCGCGGCATGCCGACGACGCCCAGCCAGTGCTGGATGAGGAAGGTGGTGTGGAAGCCGATGAACAGCAGCCAGAAGTGCCACTTGCCCAGCGTCTCGTTCAGCATCTTGCCGGTCCACTTGGGCCACCAGAAGTAGAAGCCCGAGAACATCGCGAAGACGACGGTTCCGAACACGACGTAGTGGAAGTGCGCCACCACGAAGTACGAGTCCGAGACGTGGAAGTCGAGCGGGGGCGACGCGAGGATCACGCCGGTGAGTCCACCGAAGGTGAAGGTGATCAGGAAGCCGATCGCCCAGATCATCGGGGTCTCGAAGGTCACCGATCCGCGCCACATGGTGCCGACCCAGTTGAAGATCTTCACGCCGGTCGGAACCGCGATGAGCATGGTCATCAGCGAGAAGAACGGCAGCAGGACCGATCCGGTGACGTACATGTGGTGCGCCCACACCGTCACGGAGAGGGCGGCGATCGCGATGGTCGCGTAGATCAGCGTCTTGTAGCCGAAGATCGGCTTGCGGCTGAAGACCGGGAAGACCTCGGACACGATGCCGAAGAACGGCAGCGCGATGATGTACACCTCGGGGTGGCCGAAGAACCAGAACAGGTGCTGCCAGAGCAGGACACCGCCGTTGGCCGCATCGTAGATGTGGGCGTCGAACACCCGGTCGGCGCCGAGGGCGAACATCGCGGCGGCGAGCACCGGGAACGCGAGCAGCACGAGGATCGACGTCACCAGGATGTTCCAGGTGAAGATCGGCATCCGGAACATCGTCATGCCGGGGGCGCGCATCGTGATGATCGTCGTGATGAAGTTCACCGCGCCGAGGATCGTGCCGAAGCCCGAGAGCGCGAGGCCGAAGACCCAGAGATTGCCGCCGAGCCCTGGTGAGAACGTCGTGCTCGACAGTGGCGCGTACGCGAACCAGCCGAAGGACGCCGCACCCTGCGGGGTGACGAATCCGGCGACCGCGATGAGCGAGCCGAAGCTGTAGAGCCAGTACGCGAAGGCGTTGAGGCGGGGGAACGCGACGTCGGGGGCGCCGATCTGCAGCGGCATCAGGACGTTGGCGAACCCGGCGAAGAGCGGCGTCGCGAACATCAGCAGCATGATCGTGCCGTGCATCGTGAACAGCTGGTTGTACTGCTCGCGCGTCTCGACCACGTTCAGGCCGGGCTCGAACAGCTGGGCGCGGATGACGAGTGCCATCACGCCGGCGATGCAGAAGTAGATGAACGACGTGATCAGGTACATGTACCCGATGACCTTGTGGTCGGTCGACGTCATCCAGCGGACGAGGACGTTCGCCTTGCGCTGGACCGGCGGAGTGCCGGCGGTGCGCGTCGGGCGGGGTGCCGTGGCGGTGCTCATGCTCCCTTACTCCTCGTTCTCGCGGGCCGGCGCGCCGGTTCCGGGAAGGTTCGAATTGCGGTTGTACTCGGCGCCGAGCTGACCGGTCTGGCCCGCGTCGCGCAGCGACTGGATGTAGTCGTCGTACTCGCCCTGCGAGACGACCTTGACGTTGAAGAGCATCGCGGAGTGGTACTCGCCGCAGAGCTCGGCGCACTTGCCCGCGTAGGTCCCCTCCTTGAGAGGCGTGACGTACATGTAGTTCGTCTTGCCGGGGATCATGTCCTTCTTGTAGAGGAAGTCGACGACCCAGAAGGAGTGGATCACGTCGCGCGCGTCGAGCTGGATCTTGATCTTCTGTCCGACGGGCAGGTAGAGCGTGGGGATCTCGGACTCGACGAGCGAGCCGGCGGCGTCTCCGCCCTCCTGGTACTGGCCCTGGATGCCGGCGGAGTAGACGTCCTCGTCGACGTAGTTGAAGTCCCACGCCCACTGCTTGCCGTACACCTGGATGGTCTCGTCCGGGTCGTCGTAGGGCTGCTCGATGGCGGCCTGGTCGCGCGCGGTGAAGGCGAAGAAGCCGATCACGAGGATCAGCGGCACGATCGTGTAGAAGATCTCGATCGGCATGTTGTAGCGCAGCTGGACCGGCAGGCCGGTCTGCCCCTTGCGACGGCGGTAGACTACCACCGCCCAGATGGTGAGACCCCACGTGACGACGCCGACGGCGAGCAGGACGATCCAGGAGGTGACCCAGAGTCCGATGACGCGGTCGACGTGGTTCGTCGTGCCGGGTTCGGTGGGGAGCCAGCCCTGGAGCTGCTCTTGCGTGCAGCCCGCGAGGACGAGGGCGAGGGCTCCTGCGACGGGGGCAGCGACCCATCTGCGGATTCGGCGATTGAAGCGCACCGGTGACCTTTCGGAAGACTGGGGACCAGTTCACACGAAACTGTATTAGACCGGCTCCAGCCTACCCTTCCGCTCCGGCGGCCCGGTGCACGACGACCCGCTCTTGACGTCCCGGTCGAGTGGTGCAGTCATGACGAACGGCGCCCGACGGGCCACCGGAGTGGACTGTCGGACGCCGTTCGGAGGCGCTGCGGCCCGGGGCCGCGCGGCGTCAGTGGAAGCTGTCGCCGCAGGCGCAGCTGCCGCCCGCGTTGGGGTTGTCGATGGTGAAGCCCTGCTTCTGGATGGTGTCCTCGAAGTCGATCGAGGCGCCGTCGAGGTAGGGGACGCTCATCTTGTCGACGACGAGGCCGACGCCCTCGAACTCCACCGCGGCGTCGCCGTCGAGGGTGCGCTCGTCGAAGTAGAGCTGGTAGATGAGGCCGGAGCAGCCGCCGGGCTGCACCGCGACGCGCAGGCGCAGGTCGTCGCGGCCCTCCTGCTCGAGCAGGCTCTTGACCTTGGCGGCGGCGGTCGGGGTCATCGAGACGCCGTGGGCCGCGCTGGGCGGGGTGGCGAGGGGGGTCGCCGTCTGGTCGGTCAGTGTGTCTGACATGTCACTCCTCAGGGGACGGGCGGAACGGTCGTCGTGCCTTCCGGGATTCTACGGCTGCAACCCGGGTGGTCACCCGGGTATTCCACGACCGGTGGTCAGTCGCGGTGAGCGGCGGCGCGGAGCAGGAACAGCGCCTCGGTCTGCGCGGCGCGCTTGAAGACGCCCAGGTGCAGCGACTCGTTGGGGCTGTGCGCGCGCGAGTCGGGGTCCTCGACACCGGTGACGAGGATCTGCGCCTCGGGGAACTCGCGCACGAGGTCGGCGATGAACGGGATGCTCCCGCCGATCCCGGTCTCGAGAGGCTCGCGTCCCCAGGCGTCCGCCATCGCGCCCTTCACCAGGTCCACGGCCCAGCCGGTCGCGTCGACCAGGAACGGACTGCCGGTGTCGACGTCCTCGATCGCGAGGTGGGCGCCGAACGGGGAGTTCGCCCGGAGGTGGCTCTCGATGGCGGCGAACGCCTCCTCCGCGTCCTGGCCGGGGGCGATGCGGGCGCTGATCTTCACGCGCACGGACGGGACGAGGGTGTTGGAGGCGTCGACGACGCTGGGCGCGTCGATCCCGGTGACCGTGACGGCCGGCTTCGACCACAGGCGCGAGAGGATCGCGCCGGTGCCGATCGGCGAGACCCCGTCGAGCAGCCCGGAGTCGCGGCGGAGGTCCTCCTCGGTCGTCTCGGGCACCGCTCCGTCGTGCTCGGTGAGGCCGGCGACGGCGACCGAGCCGTCCTCGTTCCAGAGCGTCGCGAGCAGGCGGACCGCCGCGAGCATCGCGTCCGGGACCGCTCCGCCGAGCATGCCCGAGTGCGAGGCGTGCGCGAGAGTGCTGACGGTGAGGGTGAAGGTGACGTTGCCGCGCAGGCCCACCGTCAGCGCGGGGGTGTCGACGTCCCAGTTGTCGCTGTCGGCGACGATGATCGCATCCGCGCGGAGGGCGTCGTGGTGCTCGCGGAGGAAGGTGGGGAACGAGCGCGACCCGAACTCCTCCTCCCCCTCGATGAAGAGGACGAGCCCGAGGTCGTGGTCCTCGCCCGCGACCTCGCGGAGTGCGCGCACCGCGGCGAGGTGGGACACGACTCCCGCCTTGTCGTCGGCGGCACCGCGCCCGTACAGGCGGTCGCCGCGCACGGTCGGCTCGAACGGAGGCGTCTCCCACGCCGACTCGGCGCCCTGCGGCTGAACGTCGTGGTGGGCGTAGAGGAGGACGGTCGGCGCTCCGTTGCGGGCGGCGCGGGTGGCCAGGACGGCAGGCTGGCCGAGCACGTCGGTGCCGTCGATCGTGGCGCTGTGGATCGCGACGTCGTCGAAGACGCCCGTCTCGCGCGCGAGCTCGGCGATGGCCTCGGCGCTGGCGGCCACGCGGGTGGCGTCGAAGCCGCCCCACGAGACGGACGGGATCCGCACGAGCTGCCCGAGCTGGGCGAGCGAGCGCGGCAGATCGTCGCGGACGGCGGCGAGGACGGCCTCCTCGTCGGAGGAGAGTGCGGGCGGAGTCGGAGCGTCGTGAGCCATGGAGGTAATCTTAAGAGACCCCCGATTCCAAGGACGTTCCCCGTGGCCAAGCACCCGATCGCAACCGACACGCCCGACGACGCCGGCTCGCCCGGCTCCGGGAAGGGCCGGCCGACGCCGACCCGGCGCGAGCAGGAGCTGGCCCGCAAGCGTCCGCTGGTCGTCACCGACCGCAAGCAGGCCGCCCGCGACGCCCGCGAGAAGGCCGCCGTGTCACGCGAGCAGGCCCGCATCGGCCTGGCCGCCGGTGACCAGCGCTACCTGCCGCTGCGCGACAAGGGTCCTCAGCGCAAGTTCGTGCGCGACTGGGTCGACGCACGCTTCAGCCTCGGCGAGTTCCTCATCCCGGTGATGGTCGTCGTCCTGCTGCTGAGCTTCTTCCCGCAGCCGGAGCTGCAGTACGCGACGCTCGTCATCCTCTGGGTGTTCTTCCTCCTCGCGGTGATCGACTGCATCCTCCTCGGCATGCGGATGCGCCGGAAGCTCGCCGAGCGCTACGGCGCCGACAAGGTCGAGAAGGGCATCCGCTGGTACGCCGCGATGCGCGCCCTCCAGCTGCGCGTCATGCGCCTGCCGAAGCCCCAGGTCAAGCGCCGCGCCTTCCCCGAGTAGTCGGACGGCGGACCACGAAGGGCCCCTGCGGTCGCGCCTCGCGCGGCTCCGGGGGCCCTTCGTGGTGCACGGCGGGTCAGGAGGCGCGGGCCAGTCCCCGGTTGATGTCCCGAGCCCACAGGGGCCCGCGGTAGATGAAGGCGGTGTAGCCCTGGACGAGGGTGGCGCCCGCGTCGAGGCGCTCGCGCACGTCCTCGGCCGTCTCGACTCCTCCGACGGAGATCACGCAGAAGGCCGCGGGGACGACGCCGCGGATCACGCGGAGCACCTCGAGCGAGCGCGCGGCCAGCGGGGCACCGGAGAGGCCGCCGGCGCCGGCCGCCTCGACCACGGCGCGGTCGGTCGAGAGGCCCTCCCGGGAGAGTGTGGTGTTGGTCGCGATGATCCCGTCCAGACCCAGGCGGACGGCGAGCTCGGCGACCCGGCCGACCTCGTCGTCGGAGAGGTCCGGGGCGATCTTGACCAGCAGGGGCGTCGTGTCGGCGGCGTCCTTGACGGCCGCGAGGAGCGGCTCGAGGCGGTCGATCTCCTGCAGGCCGCGGAGCCCGGGGGTGTTCGGCGAGCTGACGTTCACGACGAGGTAGTCGGCGAGCGGCGCGAGCAGGCGCGTGCTGATCAGGTAGTCCTCGATCGCGTCGTCCACCTCGACCACCCGGCTCTTGCCGATGTTCACGCCGATCACGGGGCGGCGGCGCGCGCTGCGCAGCCGGATCAGCCGTTGCGCCGCGGCCTCGGCGCCGTGATTGTTGAAGCCCATCCTGTTGACGACGGCGCGGTCCGCGATCAGCCGGAAGAGGCGCGGCCGGTCGTTGCCCGGCTGCGCCCGAGCGGTCAGGGTCCCGACCTCGACGTGTCCGAAGCCGAGCGCGCCGAAGCCCAGGACCGCGGTGGCGTCCTTGTCGAAGCCGGCCGCGACGCCGAACGGGGTCTCGAAGCGGAGGCCGAGCGTCTCGACCGCGGGCGTTCCGCGCGGGACGGTGGTCCGGCGCAGGACCGGAGCGAGGGCTCCGAGGGCCCGGATCACCGGGAAGCTCAGGTGGTGCGCCCGCTCCGGGTCGAGGCGGCGCAGGACGGTGCGGAACAGGAGCGGGTACACCCGGGCCTCAGATCTCGTCGGCGCTGTGGGGCACGGAGGTGCGCTCGGCGCGGAGCAGGGTGATCGCCGACTCGAAGTCGTCCAGCGAGTCGAACGCCTGGTAGACGCTCGCGAAGCGGAGGTAGGCCACCTCGTCGAGCTCGCGCAGCGGCGGCAGGATGGCGAGGCCGATGTCGTTCGCGTCGATCTGCGAGGCGCCCGTGGAGCGGATGCTCTCCTCCACCCGCTGCGCGAGCACGGCCAGATCGGTGTCGGTGACGGGCCGGCCCTGGCAGGCCTTCCGGACGCCGCTGACGATCTTCTCGCGGCTGAACGGTTCCACGACTCCGCTGCGCTTGATCACGACGAGGCTCGCGGTCTCGGTCGTCGAGAAGCGCCGGCCGCACGACGGGCACTGCCGGCGGCGGCGGATCGAGAGGCCGTCGTCGCTCGTGCGCGAGTCGATCACTCGGGAGTCGGGGTGCCGGCAGAAGGGGCAGAACATCGAGGGCCTCTCGGTCTCAGGCGAAGCGGGCGTCGACGGCGTCGCCGTGGGCGGGCAGCGCCTCGGCGTCGCTGAGAGCGCGGATGTGCGGGGCGACGCGCTCGAGCGCACCGCGGTCGTAGGAGATCAGCTGCTGCGGCCGGAGGAAGGTGTAGGCGCCGAGCCCGGAGGAGAAGCGCGCCTGCCCCAGCGTCGGGAGCACGTGGTTGGAGCCGGCGAGGTAGTCGCCCAGGCTCACCGGGGTGGTCGGGCCGAGGAAGATCGCGCCGGCGTCGTGGATCCGCTCGGCCGTCGCGACGGGGTCGGCCGTGTGCAGCTCGAGGTGCTCGGGGCCGTAGGCGTCGCTGAACGCGCAGGCGAGCTCGAGGTCGTCGACGATCACGAGCGCGGACTGCGGGCCGTCGAGTGCGATGGCCACGCGCTCCGCGTGGTGGGTGGCGGCGGCCTGGACGGCGACCTCGCGCTCGACGGCGGCGGCGAGCTCGGCGCTGTCGGTGACCAGGACCGCGGAGGCGGCCTCGTCGTGCTCGGCCTGGCTGACCAGGTCGGCGGCGACCAGGCGCGGGTCGGCGGAGTCGTCGGCGATCACGAGGATCTCGGTCGGGCCCGCCTCGGAGTCGATGCCGACCTGCCCGAGCACCTGGCGCTTCGCGGTGGTGACCCAGACGTTGCCCGGCCCGGTGATGATGCTGACGGGGTCCAGCCCGATCGAGTCGACGCCGTAGGCCAGTGCGGCGACGGCTCCGGCGCCTCCGACCGCGTAGACCTCGTCGATGCCGAGCAGAGCGGCCGCCGCGAGGATCGTGGGGTGGACGGAGCCGCCGAACGCCTTCTGCGGCGGCGAGACCAGGGCGATGGAGGCGACTCCGGCGGCCTGCGCGGGCACGGCGTTCATGACGACGCTCGACGGGTAGACCGCCTTGCCGCCGGGGACGTACAGCCCGGCGCGGGCGACGGGCTGCCAGCGCTGGGTGACCGTGGCGCCGTCGTCGAGCTCGGTGGTGCGGGGCGGGGGGATCTGCGCGGCGCTGGCGCGGCGGACGCGCGCGATCGCCTCCTCGAGTGCGCTGCGGATGGCCGGGTCGAGGCGGTCGAGCGCCTCGGCGATCTGCTCGGCGGGCACGCGGAGGTGCGGGGGGCGCACGCCGTCCAGCCGCTCCGCCTGGTCGAGGAGCGCCTCCGCGCCGCGTTCTCGGACGTCGGCGATCAGCTCGGCGACGACGGGCCCGACGGAGGCGGAGGTGCCCGGATTGCGGGGCACGAGGGCGAGGAGCTCGGCGGAGGAGGGACGACGGCCGCGGAGGTCGAGAGTCTGGATCATGGCCGCCCCAGTCTACGCGCCGCCCTCCTCGGGCCTTCGCCCTCGGTCGCCCCTCCACCCC
>NZ_PSUV01000027.1:0-37086 GCF_002931985.1 Rathayibacter sp. AY1H2
CCCCCACCCCGACCTCCACCGTCTCGGCCGACGCCGAAAGCGTGTGCGGACTCTCCGGCTACGAGGAGAGCGGCACCCTCACCGCACCGCCGACGACGGAGTGGACCATCGTCGGCACCATGGCCGCTCCCAGCTCCGCTGAGGCCGGCCCCGGGGAGACCGACAGTGACGGGGTACGCACCTGCTACGCGCACACCGTCGAAGGCGCTCTCTTCGCTGTCTCGAACCTGTGGGCGATGGGCTCGGATGCTCGACTCGCGCCGCTCGCAGTGGAGCAGCTCACGGCACCGGGACCCGGCCGCGATGCCGCTATCGCCGCCGACACGCAGCAGAGCAACACCGGCACCAGCGTGCAGATCGCGGGATTCAAGGTGCTGTCCTACGACGGAGAGAACGCAACGATCGACACCGCATTCGAGCTGAACACGGGCTCGCTGATCAGCTTCCCGTCCGCGGTGAAGTGGATCGACGGCGACTGGAAGCTCGTCGTCACCGACGAAGGACAGCCGCCCTTCCGCCCCACCACGCTGCAGAACCTCGGCGGCTACATCGTCTGGGCGGGTGTCCAGTGATCGCAACCGCCACAACCGGCGGTGGAGAGGCATGCCTCCCCATCGACGTTCCCTGCTGGACCGGCGTCGCTGTCGGCAACGTCGTCTCGAAGGCGTCGAACGATGCCTTGCAGCAGTTCGTCAACAACATCTTGGAGGGCTACGGCAAGGCCATCGCCTCTCTCGGTACCGTCTGGATGAACGTCCCCTCCCCGGTCACGGTCGTGGACCAGGGCGGCGGCGTCAACGGTGGCGGCACTCCGCCGCTGCCGGAGGCGTTCGAGACGATTCTCGGCTACGTGACGTGGGTCTCTGCGGGCCTGGCAGTCATGTCCCTGATCGTTGCTGGCGTGATGATGGCGAGCCGTCGCCGGCACGGCGACGGTGAAGCTCACATGGGCCGCATCGGCGTCATCCTCTTGGCCGTACTGCTCCTCTCCTCCGCGTCGGCGCTCGTGACCGGGTTCCTGCCGCTGGCGATGCACCTGAACGAGTCCTCGAGCGTCGTCGGCTGGGTGCAGGGGCAGTTGCAGTGGTACACCGGCGGACTCGCGATCCTCGCGATCCTCGTCGCCGCCGCCCGGATGGTGTGGACGCAACGCGCGATGCCGCTGCGCGAGCTCGCCGGCTCCGTGCTGACTCTGATCGCCGTGGCCGGCGCAGGGCTGGTCGTCATCCGCCTGGCGACCCAGGCGGGCGATGCGTTCTCGATCTGGATCCTCAACAACTCGACCGACTGCGACGTGTCCCAGCAGGGCGAGAGCAACTGCTTCGGCACCAACGTCTTCGCGATGATCAGCCTCACTGCGACCTCCGGCATCGGCCTGATCGGTCTCTTCCTGCTGGGCATGCTCGCCGTGTTCATGACCTACGTGCAGATCGCGCTGATGGTGTTCCGCGGCGCGATGCTCGTCGTCCTCGCCGGCATCTTCCCGCTCGCCGCGTCGTTCACGAACACCGAGATGGGTCGGCAGTGGTTCAAGAAGGCGATGGCCTGGACTATCGCCTTCATCCTCTACAAGCCCGCCGCGGCGATCGTCTACGCGATCGCCTTCCGGATGACCGGCACCGACCTGTTCAAGTCGGACGGCACCGGGCTCTTCCAGATCGTCACCGGCCTGGCCCTGATGCTCATCGCTCTCGTGGCTCTGCCTGCGCTGATGCGCTTCCTCGTCCCGGCCGTCTCCTCGGTCGGCGGCGGAGGCGCGGCAGGTCTGCTCCTGGGCGCTGCGGCAGTCTCGGCCGCTGGTGACGTCGCGACGGGTGCGATCCGCGCGAGCAGCAACGGAGGCGGCGGCGGCGGGAACGGCGGCGGTGGAGGCGGCAACAGTTCGTCCACGGACGGACCGTCCGGCAGCACGTCGACGCCGGGCTCGCCGACGTCGTCGCCGGCCGCTGACCCGTCTGGGTCGGCGTCGACGGCCGGCAGCGGCGCAGGTGCTGGTGCCGGAAGCGCGGCGACCAGCGGCGCGGGAGCCGCTGCGTCGAGCGGCGCCGGGGCCGGGGCAGCCGCGAGCGGCGCCGCGGCCGCGGCCGGATCGATCGGCGCCGGTATCGCCGTCGCAACGAAGGCCGCGGAGGGCGCGAAGCACGCCGCGCAGGCCGTGAAGGCCGGCACCGACGAGGCGACCGGCAGCAACGAGAGCGGGAGCTAACCCATGACCAGCACAGCAACCGATCCGATCAAGGCCCGCACCTACGGCAACTGGCGAAAGCCTCAGACCGCCGGCCTCGGCGGGCTGGGACAGCTCGCCACCCTCGTGATGTTCGTGGGCATCGTCGCCTCGATCATCGCGTCCATGTTCTCCGGCCTAGGTCCCGCACTCATCGTCGCCGCCATCTTCGGCGGCATCCTCCTGACCGTCTCGGTCAAGGACAAGCACGGGCAGAGCGCCCTCGGAAGGATGGTGGTCCGCGTGAACTGGTGGCGTACCAAGAGCAAGGGAGCAAACATCTACCGCTCCGGCCCGATCGGCCGCGCGAAGTGGGGCACCTTCCAGCTCCCAGGCCTGGCCGCGCCCTCGCAGCTCACCGAGCACGAGGACTCCCACGGTCGCCGGTTCGCTCTGATCAGCACCCCGATGACGAAGCACTTCACCGTCGTGCTGGCGACGGAGCCGGACGGCGCCGCGCTGGTGGATCAGGAGCAGATCAACAACCAGGTCGCGGAATACGGCATCTGGCTCGCCAACCTCGGAGACGAGCCCGGCATCGAAGCCGCGTCGGTCACCGTCGAGACGGCGCCCGACACGGGCACGCGCTTGCGCGGTGAGGTCGAGGGGTCGATGGACCCGGACGCGCCGCTGTTCGCGCGAGCGATGCTCCAGGAGGTCGTTGAGACCTACCCGGTCGGGTCGGCCACGATCCACGCCTACATCGCGCTCACGTTCACGGCGACCGCGCGGATCAACGGGAAGCGCCGCAATGCCAAGGAGGTCGCCGCGGACCTCTCCGCCCGCATCCCCGGCCTGACGTCTTCTCTCGCGGCGACGGGGGCGGGCGCGGCGCGGCCCCTGAGCGCGCAGGAGTTGTGCGAAGTCATCCGCACCGCGTACGACCCCGCCGCGGCGCTCCTGATCGATCAGGCGCGCGCAGAGGGCGAGACGGCGGACCTGTCCTGGACCGACGTCGGCCCTGCGGGTGCCGAAGCGCACTGGGACTCCTACCGTCACGACGGAGCGGTGTCGACGTCGTGGACCATGACCGCGCCCCCGCGCGGCGTCGTCCAGTCGAACATCCTCGCTCGCCTGCTCGCGCCGCACCGTGACATCGCCCGTAAGCGCGTCACCCTGCTCTACCGGCCCATCGATCCCGCCCGCGCCGCAGCGCTCGTGGAGGCGGACCTGAACGCCGCCCAGTTCAACTCCTCCGCGTCCACCAAGCCCACGGCCCGCTCGACGCTCTCGACCCGCTCGGCGCAGGCCACGGCCGCGGAGGAAGCCTCCGGCGCCGGGCTGATGAACTTCGGCCTGATCGTCACCGCGACCACGCTGCAGCGTGGTCAGGAGCCCGAAGCGCGCGCCGCGATCGACTCCCTCACCTCGGCCGCCCGCCTGCGGATGCGGCCGGCGTTCGGCTCGCAGGACTCCGCCTTCGCCGCCGCGCTCCCGCTGGGGCTGGTCCTGCCTCGGCACCTGCGCATTCCCAACGAGATGCGGGAAATCCTGTGACGCACCCCGCCACCACCAGGACGGCACTGGACACACGTCCGGTGCCGTCCCGGGTTAACCCTCAGCCCTCACCCGTCTTTGTCGCCGTTCCGACCCTTCTTGGAGGCCCCCAGTGAGCAGCACCACCAAGTTCTTCTCCCGCCACCGCGACACCGAGCCCGTCGACGTCCCCGCCGACGTCGACGGGGACGAGCTGCCCACCGGCGCCGTCGACGTCGACCAGAGCGAAGAGGCCGGCGACGTCGACGCCCCCGACTCGGCCACGCCCACGGGCGCGGTCGGCTCCCCGTCGACTGACGCTGCCGCGTCAGCAACGGCGGACAGCCGGGCCGGGTCTCGCCGCGCTCGGAAGGTGCAGGAGGAGAGTGCCGCGGCCCGCGCCGCGGCCTCGCCGCTCGCCCGCGAGACGCCGTCCAAGCGGTCGCGGAAAAAGCGGGCGATCCCGCACCAGGGCGGGAAGCAGAAGACCGAGAAGGAATCGGCGCCGAAGCGACCGATGCGGCCGACGTCGACGGGATGGCTCGGCCGCGGCGGCGGACAGGTCGTCTCGATCCAGCCCGCCGATGAATTCCGCGCGACGACTGTGCAGGTGTGCGGCCTGTACCCATTCTCGGTCGGCACCGGCACGCCCATGATCGGCGTACCGCTGGGCAAGAACCTCACCACCGGGGCCTCCGTGTTGTGCGACCCGATTAGCTGGTTCCAGCGGGCGCAGCTCATCTCCAACCCGTCGATGTTCGTCCTCGGCAAGCCGGGTCTCGGGAAGTCCTCGCTGACCCGCCGCATGGCGACCGGGCTCGCCGGGTACGGCACCATCCCGCTGGTCCTCGGGGATCTGAAGCCCGACTACGTGGACCTCATCCGCGCGATGGAAGGACAGGTCATCACCCTCGGCCGCGACCGCGGCTACCTCAACATCCTCGACCCCGGCGAGGCGACCAGCGCGGCAAAGCGCCTCCGAGACGACGCCGACCAGGCGCTGGAGCAAGCCGCGGAGCTCGACGCCCGCGGCGGCGACTCCAAGGAGCTGCACCTGCGTGCGGTGAAAGCGCAGCGCCTCGCCGCTCAGGTCCTCGCGGACGCTCACGGCCGCCGGCACACGATGATCGCAGCGCTCCTGACGATCCTCCGCTCTCAGCCGCCCACGGACCGGGAGGAGACGATCATCGACCGGGCGTTGAAGTACCTGGACGAGCACCACGAGGGCATCCCCGTCCTCGCGGACCTGCTCGCCGTGATCCAGGCCGCGCCGGACGAGATTCGACAGGTCGCGCTCGACCGCAACGACCTCAAGCGGTACAAGGAAATCACCGAGAACCTCGAAGCGTCGCTCATCGGCCTCACCTCCGGTGGCCGGCTGGGCGAGATCTTCTCCCGCCAGACGACGACCCCGATGCGGCGGGATCGGCCGGTGGTCTACGACGTGTCCTCGATCGATGACTCCGAAGGCGACCTCCAGGCGGCGATCCTCCTCGCGTGCTGGTCCGCGGGGTTCGGGACGGTCAACGTCGCCGCGGCGCTGGCCGATGCGGGGATCGAGCCCCGCCGGCACTACTTCGTGATCCTGGACGAGCTGTGGCGGGCTCTGCGCGCGGGCAAGGGCATGGTCGATCGCGTCGACGCGCTCACCCGCCTCAACCGTGCCCGCGGTGTCGGCCTGGCGATGATCAGCCACACCATGTCCGACCTCCTCGCGCTTTCCAGCGAAGAGGACCGGATGAAGGCCCGCGGCTTTGTGGAGCGCTCCGGCATGGTCATCTGCGGCGGCCTTCCCGGTGCGGAGATGCCTCTGCTCACGTCGGCGGTGCCGCTGTCCGCGAAGGAGCAGGAGATGCTCACGAGCTGGCAGGACCCGCCGGCCTGGGATGGCGTCTCCGGGAAGGAAGCGGACCCGCCCGGCCGTGGCCTGTTCCTGATCAAGGTGGGCGGCCGTCCCGGCATCCCCGTCCGCGTCCACCTGACCGCAGCGGAGAAGGACGTCAACGACACCAACAAGCTCTGGCACACCACGAGCCGCGCAGGCCGCGCGAACGAGCCCCTGGCGACCGATCCGGTCATGGTGGAGATTCTGCCGTGAGCGTCCTCGTCGCCCTCGGCGCGAGCTGCGTCGCGCTCGGCGCGGCCGGCGCCGCGATCGTCAGCGTGATCGCCGCCCGCCGTCAGGGGGCGGCGGAGCGCGACCGGTTTCTGCTCACGGGCTGCTGGACCGGGGTCGCCCTCATGGCGGGCTTCGTCGCCTGGGACCAGTGGGACCGGGTGATCGCATGAGCTGCACGTCGACGGTCGTCTACGACGGCTACCTCTGGGGCTGCTCGATGACGACGACGCTCCCGCACACCGACCACATGACGGACCTGCCGGTCGAGTACGTCGACAACGGCCAGGCCGTCCTCACCTGGGGCACCAGCCGGCAGGCGACCAGCGACGACACGACGGCCCCCTACGACGGGCCGATCTATGAGCGATGCGAGCCGCGCAGGTTCCTGCCGGCATCTGTTCCGTTGCTCGAGCGGGCGATGTCGTGATCGCCGCCCGCGCCGGGGGTGCGCTGCTGCGGGGTCCGCTCGGCCAGGTCGGCGCGGTCGCCGGGCTCCTGGCCGTCGCGGTCCTCGTGGCCACGGCCGCCACCCTCGCGTTCACCGCGCAGGTGCAGCACGCGATCCCCGCCCAGACCACTCTCACCAGCCCAGCACCGACCGAAGGAGTTGCACCATGAGCCTCACGAACAACCGCCGGAAAGAGCCCGGGAAGGCCAGTAACGGCTTCGGGGTCGCGTTCGCGGCCGGCGGTGTCCTGATCATCGCCCTGGCCATCTACATCGCGGTCCGCGTCGGGTCCCAGGTCGACGGTGTGAATCCCGACATGGACACCGACCCGTCGAACTTCTTCTCCGTCGTGGTCGACGTGTTCCGCGGCCGACTCGTCTGGCCGGGCACCGCGACCCTCATCGTCGCCGGGATCGGCGCCGTGGTCGTCTTCTTCGGCACCCTGTTCCTGATCGCGAAGAACGGCGGGAAGAAGAACCGGACCCCGATCGACTGGACCGCCCGCCACACCGCCACCTCCGCGGAAATGAGCCACATGCGCGGCAAGGAGGCGAAGGAGAAGTCGGCCCGACTGGGCGTGACCGACTCGTTCGGCGTCCCTCTGGGTGACCTCCTCAGCGACGGTCGACCTATCTACGCCTCGTTCGAGGACATGGTGCTGCTGCTCGCCGGCCCCCGCGTAGGCAAGTCGACGTCGTTCGTCATCCCCGCGATCGTCAACGCTCCCGGGTCCGTGGTCACGACCTCGAACAAGCGCGACGTGCTCGACGCGACCCGCGACCTCCGCGCAGCACGGGGGCAGGTGTGGGTGTTCGACCCGCAGCGCGTCGCGGTCGAGCCGCCGTCGTGGTGGTGGAACCCCCTCTCCTACGTCACCGACGACACCAAGGCAGCGAAGCTCGCGCAGCACTTCGCGTCCGGATCCAGCGAGGTCGGCGCCCGCTCGGATGCGCACTTCGAGCCGTCCGGTCGCGAGCTGCTGGCAGGCTTCCTGCTCGCCGCGGCCCTCGATGGCCGCCCGATCACGGACGTCTACGAGTGGACGACGAAACCCGGCGACGAGACGGCCGGAGACATCCTGGCCTCGAGCTATTTCCCGCTGATGGCCAAGAGCTTGCAGGGCGCGACGCGGTTGGAGCACCGGGAGCGCGGATCGGTGTACTCCACTGCCCGGCGCATGGCGTCCTGCTTGAAGGACTCCGGGACCCGCCAGTGGGTGAACCGCACCGGCGAGAACGACACCCGGCCGGAGTTCAATCCCGGCGCCTTCGTCCGCTCCACCGGGACGCTCTACAGCCTGTCCAAGGAGGGTGCCGGCAGCGCCGGCCCCCTCGTCCTCGCCCTCACCGCCGCGACCGTCGAAGCCGCGGAGGAGCTGGCCGCGGTGTCGCCCGGCGGCCGGATGCAGACCCCGATGCTCGGCGTCCTCGATGAGGCGGCGAACGTCTGCCGCTGGCGCGACCTGCCCGACCTCTACAGCCACTACGGCTCCCGGGGGATCCCGATCATGTCGGTGTTCCAGTCCTGGTCGCAGGGCGTGAGCGTGTTCGGGAAGGAGGGCATGGACAAGCTGTGGTCGGCCGCGAACGCGAAGATCTACGCCGGCGGAATCTCGGAGACGGGGTTTCTGCGGATGGTGTCAGAGCTGATCGGCACCTACGATCGCGAGACGACCTCCGCGAGCATGAACAAGGGCGTGCGCTCGACCACGAGCGCGTTGAAGCGCGAACTGATCCTCGACGTCGCGGAGCTCGCGAACCTCCCCACTCCCAAGAAGGGGCGCAAGATCGGGCGGGCGATCCTGATGTCCTCGGGCTCGCGTGCCGCGATCCTGCGCACGGTGCCGTGGTTCGACGGCCCCAAGCCGCTCGTGGCCGCGATCAACGCCTCCATCGCGAACCACCGACCGGGCGCAGCGCCGACACCGACGCCGCCGCCGGCCCCGGAGCAGGGACACGGCTTCACGCCGGTGACGGGCTCATGAGCGATGACTTCTACGGGGGCGTGGACGACGAGGCCGCGCCCGCGTCAGCGGCCGACGAGGCGACGAGTGCCCCGGAGAGCGAAGAGCCCACGACGCATTTCGGGTCGGCGGATGAGTTCGTGCGCAAGCAGCTCATCGGCACCTACCGGCGCCGAGTAATGGCGCAGGGCTCCGGTGCCGGTCTGCGGTGGAAAGCAGCCTGGTGGGAGGCCAAGGAAGCGCAGCAGCGCATCGAGGCGCTGTGGCGGGCGTGGGAGGCCGCACGCGCCGACCCGAAGGCCGGGATGAGCGCGTGGTGGATCAACCACTGCGACCCACACATGAGCGTCCTTCTCTCTGCGGACGGCCCATTCGCTGACTCGACGGACGAGAACCGGATCGGTGAACCGCTGCCTTACACGGCGCCGGTAGAAGGCACTTTCCCGTCCGATCTACAACCGCCGCTGTACACGCAGCGCCCATCCAGAGAAAACGCCTGAGAGGCGCTCTGAGGACGTAAGAAGGGGAGCACCGTCCGGTGCTCCCCTTCTTCGTTCTCGACGCTCCGGCTAGCGGCTCAGGTCCGCGCGATCGGCGCCCTGCCCCTGGCCACGACCGCGCCGCGTCTGAGGGACGGTGCTCATCGGAGCCTTCGACGTCACCGCGGCGCTGGGCGGGGTGGCGTGCGCGCTGTCGGCGCTCATCCGCGCCTCGATGACGTGCGGGGGGACTCCCTTGGCTTCCATCGCCTGAATGGTCGACTGTCGACGCTCGGCACTGTCGTAAGCGATCTCTCCGGCCTCACGCGACGCTGACGCGCGCGGATCCGTCGCGGGCGGCGCCGACTCCGTGGACGGGCCTCCGGTGCCCTGTGCGGCCTCCTGGCGCTCTGCGGGGGCGTCGTCGCGGAAGAGCTGTGCCTGAGCGCGCGCGTCGGAGGCCAGCTCGCGCAGCTCGTCAGGAGTCGCGTTGGCGGTGCCACCGGCGGCCGCGTCGCGGTCGTAGTCGCTCGCGCGCGCTTCGAGCTGCGCAGCCATCTCCGCGCGCCCGTTGTCGACGTCGGACGCACCGGGGGTTTCTCGAGCGGCCTCCTGGTTGCGGGCGTCGTTCGCGCGGTCGAGGCGGTCGGCTTCCGCGATCAGTAGTTGTGCCTCCGTAACCTCCGCTCCCGCTCGAGCACGCTCGGGAGCTACCGTGTCCTTCCACTCCTCGACCAGCGCGGCTCGTGCAGCAGCGACGGCCGCGGGGTCCGCGGTGCGGAACTCTCCGTCGTTCCAGTCGATCGACGTCTGCACGCGGTAGTCCTGGAACCCGGCCGGGTCGGTGTCGCGCTTCCATTCCTCGGCCGCGGAGAGTTCGAGGGTGCCGGCGTCGCCCGCGAGCGCCGCGCGGTAGTCGGTGATCAGAGCGCGCTCCGCGTTCACGTCCGGCTCTGCGCGGCCGCGTATGTCCATGGTGAGACGGTCGTCGTCGTGGCGGTGGTAGTGCTCCGGCGCGGAGTTGGTGGCCCATTCCTTCGCCCGGTCCAGCTCCGACTTCGCCTGACCGGCGGCGTCGCGCAGCACGGCGGTGTCGACGCCGTAGCGCTCGAACACTTCGCGCTGAACGACGGCCGACGCGCGCTCCGCGATCGGGTCGTGGTTCTTCCACGCCTGCGCCGTCTCCGCGACCTTCGAGATGTCTTGGATGCTCGCCTTCTCCCACCAGTCGGGCCGGTCCACGACCTGCAACGTCGCGCGTGCAGCGCCGCGCTCGGCGTCGAAACGGGCCGACAGCTCGCGCGCCTGCGCGGCGGAGCGTGCCTGCGCGTCGCGAGCCAGCTCCTCGCGCAGCCGGGCGAACTTCTCGCCCATCTGCATCGCGATGGTCAACGCGATCCGGACGTTCTGACCGACCTCCTGGCCTACCTCGTCGTCGTCACTCATGACTTCCTCCCCTTGCCTTGGTGAATCGTCTATCGGCCACGGTCGCCGCGGTCCTGGTCAGGTCCCTGCCGAGACTGTCGGGCGCGGTCCGCGAGCATCGCTTCCTCGCGCTCCCGGTCAGCCTTGGTGAGCTTCGTGGGTACGGGACTGCCCGACCCGAAGTTGGTCTGGGACAGCCGGCGAACGTCTTTGAGCTCCTCCGGGAGCGCCTGCCAGGCCCGCTCGTTCTCCGCGACCTTCTCGGCCTTCACGACGACCTGGTAGCCGTCGCGAACAGCGGACAACTGACCCCGCAACGTCTGCGACAGCTCGCGCATCCGTCGCGCATCACCGGCTGCCTTATGAGCCGACGCGACCGCGTGCGTCAAGCGCGCGAACTGGTTCAGCAGCAGCAGCTCCGCGGCTGCATTCTTCTTATTCCCCGCCGCGGCCATGATCAATGCGGAGTACGCCGCCGTCGAGGGCATCATCGCGGGCCGCGGGCGCGTCTCGTGCGCCCGCAGGTGCGCCGAGCGGGCGAGCGATCGCGCAGCGTCCGCGAGCGGTCCCGGGGTGGGCTCCATGCGCCGGGACCACGCCGCGTAGGCGCCGGCCGTCTCGCGCGCAACGTGCGCCCACGTGGCCCTGTCGGAGGGGTCCACGGACCTGATGTAGTCGTGCAGCCGGTCCATGTCCGCGGCGTACGCCTCGAACAGCTCGGGGGCCGGCTCCGCCGTCTCCCGGCCAGGGTTGACCGGCGTGTACTGCCAGGGATTCTTGGCTGTCGCGCGCCATTCGGATGCCGCATCCGACGCGGACTCCGGCTGGTCCGGCCAGCCCTTCCGCAGCTCCGGCAAGGTCAGGTCGCGAGCGAGCCGGCCGCCGCCGTGCCAGATCGCCTTCTCGCCGTTCGTCGGCCGCAGCGCCACCGAATAGCCGGCGATCACATCGTCACGACCCGTCGCGAATCGAGGGCGCACCAGCACCCCGCCCTGACGCAGACGACGAACGAACTCGCTCTCATCCTGGGACGCGGACGAGGCCGCGCGTACGGCGCGCTCGAGGCGCTGCATGTCCGGCTCGACGTGCCCGCGACGTGCAGCGGACTCACGCGCTCCCGGCCGCACACCGCGCTCCGGGAACTCGCGCTCCGGCGCCTGGTAGACCTGCAACCCGTACTCGCGCTCCAGCTCACGGCTGATCGTCTGCGACCGCTCGTAGTCCTTGTGCACCGACGCTTTCGTGCCGTCCTCGCGCACCAGCGACACGGCGATGTGTACGTGGTCGTTGCCGTTCTTCGACAGCCCGTGACGCACCGCGACCCAGCGGCAATCGGCCTTGCCGATGTCCTCGCCCGCGAAGCCCATCCGCTGCACGAAGTCGGTCGAGATTCGGCCCCACTGCTCGTCTGTGAGCTGGCCCTCCTCGGCCGCCAGCGACAGCGAGCAATGCCACACATCAGCCGCCACGCGATCCTTCACGATCGCGCCGGCCGAGTCCCGAACCGCCTCGCCGTTCTCGTCGGTGCGCACCTTGTTGCGCGTCACCTCGACGCCGAACAGCTCCCGCGGTCGGTCCAGATCCGCAGCGATCGCCGCAGCCGCAGCGCCATCCAGAACCTCATGCCCGTACTCAGCCATGATCGCGGAATCCCCCGCGATCAGGTGCTGCTCCTCGTGCTCGTTCGTCTTGCCGGGACCAACGAGGTAGCCCATCAGTCCACGCATGCGCGTGCCGCGCGTGATGTTCGTTCTCACCGTCCACCGAGCCGGTCTGCCGTCGCCTCGATCAGGCGTCGCACCCGCCGGTACTCCTCCGCAGCCTCAACAGCCTCGGCCGGGAACTGGCCCGTGCTGTTCGCGAACCGCGCGAGCTGGTTCATGTTGTCCGACGTCTTCTGCAACAGCTTCGACGCCCGGAACAGCTCAGCAACCACCAACCGCCACTCCGTGTCCGTGCGCACCTGGGCGTTCATCGCGGACTCGAACAGCAGCCGCGGCACCGTCACTTCCAGCACCTCGGCACGGGCGCGCAGGTGCGCGTCCTCCTCGGGCGTGACCGACACCTCGTACCGCTTCGACCGCGCAGCGACACCCGGCACGTTCGCGCGGCGGCGCCGGCCGAACAACCGACCCTCTCGTGACGACTCCGACACGACCCTCACCGTCCTTCCGGCCCAGCGCAGCGAACCCGCCCCCAGGCGGGGACCATACGACCAGTATGCGCCGACCCGGCCGCGCAGCGGAAGGGGCGCAAGCGGTTTACCACGGGTAAACCTATAGCTTGCTCCACAAACCATCTTCGCACCGAGCGCGACTTGGGTGTAACTCGGGTCCGAAGGACACCCGAGCGTCTCGGCTGGCGAAGCCGAACCCGAGACGCTTGAGTCCGCGCCTTCCGCATGACGGCGGCGGCGGCGGCTAGCCTTTCCGCATGAGCGACCACACGAGGAACCCTGACGACGCCGCCGACGCCGCCCGCCGACTGCTCGAACAGAGCGTCGAGAAGCGCGTCGAGGCGGTCCGCACGATCGTCTCCGCAGCCAACGACACCGACACCGCACGCGCCACCCTCAGCGACGCGCAGAACCGACACAGCAAGGCGTGGGCGGACGCCCTCGCCGCCGGATGGTCGGAGAAGGAACTCCGCGCAGCAGGAGTGCCGCGACCCGAGCAGACTCGCGCTCGCGTCACCCGCGCGCGACGCACAACGTCGGCGGAGGGAATTCCCGCCGATTCGACCGAGAGCGACAGCTCCGCGTCCATCGAGAACGCTGCATGACCGACAACGACTCCGCCGCGCTCCACGGCCAGGTCCGCGCCTGGGCGGAGGGGGCCAACCCGCTCACGGCCGCCGTCGAACTGCTGATCCGATCGGGCCTCGTGTACGCCGGAGCACCGTGGGTGAAGACCGACAACGCCTGGCACACGAGCGCAATCGACTTCGACCGCCTCGGCTACGAAATCGGAGCGCTCAGCGGAGGCGAACAGCGCGTCGCGCGGATCGCGTCGTCGCTCGGTCAGGGTGTCCCTGTCGACCTCCGCGAGGACGTCGCCGGGCTCGACCTCGAACACACGCGACTGGTCCTCGCGGCGATCGCGCACGCCGCCGGACTCGGAGAGCCCGGCACGACGATCCAGACCGTCGACGGAGTGCCGACAATCGTCCCCCATGACGCTCTGGCGTCGTGGCCGAACGAGTAGGTCGATCGCGCACGACGACCGCCCTCGTCGAGTAGCAAGCCCCCGCTCGAGCAGTCACGCTCGCGGGGGCTTCTGCCTTCCCGCGACGTGCGCGCAGGCTGCGGTCCGGCCGTCCATCCGACGCTTCACTCTTGCCTGCGCCGGCCGACCGTCAAGAGCGCTGCGCGTCCCTCCGGGATACCCCTCCGGGGCACTCCTGACGGCCACCCGCCTCCGGCATCGCGCCGCTTATCGGATGGATGGCCTCAGAGAATGCTCCCCTCGGGAAGAGTTCCGATCAGCGGCCCCTGCCGGACGCTCACCGGAGCGCTACATCGCGTAGGTGATGACGACGGATGAGAGCTTCCGCGACGTTCACGTCCACCGACGACGTGTGCACGGCCCTCCTCGCCTTCGTCGGTTCGATCGCCGCCGGCGGACACTCCGAGTCGATCGCTATTCCCGCGCTGCGCGTGGATGGGCAGGTCATGGAAGTACGGATGACGGTGAACGCCAACAGCGCGTTCGTCGTCGTCCCAGTCGATGCCGACGCGCAAGACGAGCGCGCCCTTCTGGCAGCCTCAAAGTCGGTAGTCAGCGAGCTGCGCAAGCGAAGCGCGGCCAGCCGTCAGGATGCCGAGCGGCGCTGACAGGAGTTGCTCGACTCGCTCCGCTCACGCTCACCGTCTCGGCACTTCGTGTCTAAAGTGGCGGTGCGGTTGAGAAGTGGGGACCTCGACGCCGCGCGCGGCAGACCGACGAGGGGTCGTCGGTGTCGCTCTGCTCTCGGCCGCGTCACACAGCGCGGCCGAGAGCACCACTCGCCGGCTGCTGCTCAGGGCCGTCAACCCTCCTCCCGTGGGCACAGTCGGCACCTATGGTCGGGCATGTACGGAGTGCCGTTCGCTCCGGCCCCAGTGCTCCCGGCTCGGATGCGGCTCGGCCCCTGAGCCGGGAGTAGCGGCCCGGCCCCGCGTCGGGGGATGCCGGGTCGGGCCGCTTCCCAGGGGAAGAAGCCGCACCCGAGCGAAACGACACCAGGCGTAACGTGCGGTGGTTATGCTCCGCGCATGATCGACTTCAGCTCCGCCGAGATGGCGACAGTCGAGTACGTCGAGGACCAGTGGCGCCTCACGATTCTCGACGGGACCGGCACCACGTTGGCCGAGACCGGGCTTCCGCTTTTCGGCCCCGAGAACTTCTTCGTTCGCGCCAGCTCTGACCGGCCGGCGGGCCTGGATTACGTGGGGCCGTTCTTGAACAAGCGCGGCCTGTACTACACCCAGTGGACCGGTCGCGGCCGAGACGGATGGAGCACACAGCTCCACTACTGACGAGCACACGTTGCGCGGGCAGACGTCCAGGATGATGAGCACATGTCGCGCAACACTGAGCCGTTGGCCGGTCAAATGGTCTGGCTCGTCCGCTGGATCCAATCGCGTGACGGCTGGTCGCACGAGACCATCAGCGGCGCTTTTCAGGAGCGCACCGACACGTGCTGGCGCGTCTGGGTGAACGAGGAGCTGCGCGAACTTCCCTCACAGGACTGGTCCCCCTACAAGCCGTGACGCCGACGGTGGTCCACGCTCAGCTGTGGTCAGTGACGGATCGCGGAAGCGCGCCAGCCTTCGTCCTTGACCCAGCGGAACCCAATCCAGCAAGTCTGCGGCTCCGGCGCGTCTGCGGCCGCGTCCAGGGCGACCCGAAACGTGGCAGGTGTCGCGCCGTCGATGATCGTGAACTCCGAATCGCGGTCCGCGAGCGCCCCGCACGCATCGCGCAAGCCTGCACTGTCTGACTCGGTGTTCGCGGGAAGAAGCTTCGCGATCGCCGGATCATCGTTCAACACGGGCACGAGCTCGTACACCAGCTCCTGGCCACTCCCCGACGGCGGCACCGCTCCCGACGTCGAGTCATCGAGCGACCCGACCGCAAACATGAAGACAGCGACGACGCCGGCCAGCACCGACGTCAGCAGAACGAGTAGGACCACGGTGACGCCACGATGGTGCCGCGGCGGTGAAGGAAGATCCTCCGCCTCGTCGTACGCCCCCACCGCTTCCCCTCCGCCGACAGGTCCTCCCGACCCCGGCTCACCAGAGATACCAGACCTGAACGACCAACCATCACGCACTATCCCCATCGCCCTCCCCCGTTTGGCTGATGCTCGGCAGATCACTCAGGAACCGATGTGTATGATTCCGCATGGATTGAGCGGGGACCTGGACCGCCGATCTTTGGCTTGTGACGCGAGAGCGCCAAGCCCGCCGGCGGGGGTGCGCCGACCCGAACGGCGCGCCCTCAGCCGCGCCACGATGCCAAGCTCGGTTCATCAGCTCGATGGCGTGGCGTCCGATCGGCGTCAGGTCGACCACGACTCGTCTTGGCGTGGCCGTGCCGGCCTGCCAGGGTCATGGCCATGGAGATCACAGATGATGTCGAGCGGGCCGAATGGCTTGGGCTGCGCATGCAGCGAGAGCGAAGCTGGGCACGAGTCGGCTCGGTCGCCGGATACGGGTTCGAGGCGTACGCCCGTGTCCTTCACCCTCGACCTGACGGCGATGACATTTGGGAACGCCAGCGGTGGGCGGACGTTGCTGCTACTGCCGGCAAGGTCATGCACCCGCTCGTCCAGTGGGAACGGCTCCTAGGCAGGGACGAGCCGCGCGGCGGCACAAGTGACGTCGGACGACTCGATCCGCAAGTACTCGCCGCCCTCGCACCCATCCTCAGTTCGGCGACCACTACGCCCGGCGATGCGCTCGCGGCGTACTGGGTCGGTGGGACCGGCCAGAACCTCCTCGGCAGGCCGGTCAGCATTGACCGATACGACTACATACTGGCCGCCACGAGCATGGCGGAGCTTGCCGAACCCGGATGGGGTCCCGAGATTGGCCTCCGCGGCGAGGAAGCGCCGCAACTACTCTGGCCTGAAGATCACGCCTGGGTGCTCGCCACCGAGATCGACTGGGACTCCACCATCGTCGCCGGCTCGCACACGCTCGTAAGCGCGATCCTCACTGACGGCCGATTCGAGGCCTTCCCCGTCGATGAGGACTCCGACCTGTCGTGGAACGGTGACACGATCAACCGTCCCAAAGTCCAGGAACCGTCCTAGGAGAGCGCGAAGGACAGCGATCGCGACGTCAGTGAGTGATTGAGGCCGCCTGCCATCCGCTCCGAGTTCGAGTCGTCGCATCGTTCTACGGTGCAAGCGACGCCTACCGATCGGGAGGCCGAAGGTACGCGGACAGGGTGAAGGCGGGCGGCCCATGGGTCACCCGCCTTCACACTCGCGGACGCGGAGCGCCTCTTGCGGTGACCCTACGGAGCCAGGATGTAGGACATGCCCACGACGTCCTGCACAGTTCGCGTGTTGTAGACGCCAGGTCCGGCGGCACCGTTCATCTCGGTGATGTTGATGTAGAGGCCGTCAGCGCGCTGCTCGACGGAATCGACCCAGGCGACGTGACCGTAGGTGGGGTCCGCCCCCTGCACGCCGGGCTCGAAGACGACGATGCTGCGAGCCTGAGCATCCAGGACGGTAGTCCAGCCGTTCGCGGCGGCGCTGGTGTCCCAGTCGAGGGCGTTGCCGTAGATGGCGGGACGCAGCCCGGTCGCCTCGAAGAACTTTTCCTTCGCACCCCATGTGCACTGACCGGCAGCGCCGCTGTTCGCTCCCTCGGTAACGCCAGTGGCGCGGCCGGAGTCAGCGACGGCGGTGGTTGTCTGAGTTGTGGTGTCCGCGAAGGCCGGCGCGGCGCCCACGATCGGGACTGCGACGGTGAGTGATGCTGCGAGCAGGCCCGCAGCGATGCGGGACCGGCGGAAGCCGTGTCCCGGGTGGTTCTGACGGTTGGCCGAGCTGGTGTCGAATTCGTTGCTCGTGCCGGTGCGCATGATGTACTCCTTCGTCTCTTCTTGCTTCCCTTGAACACCCTCCACGCTGCCACTCATACGGCTCCCATCACCGAAATGGAGGAAGCGGCCACGTAGCGCCCACCTCCCACCCAGGCGCGAAGCAGCGCCCGCCACGCACTGCGAGCGACCGCACCGGAGGGTGACGGGGGCTCCGTCTAGCTGAGGTACACCCCAACCGGACGTCAGGCACCATGGCCGAAGCGCGTCCGAATAGGGCCGTGTCGGACCTTGTCTGACACTTGCCCCTGCGGCTCTTAGACTTCAACTGGACAAGTAGGGGTCGGAGGCGGCATGTCGGGTCAGAGGGTCGGGTACGTGCGGGTGAGCACGTTGGATCAGAGCACGGTGCGCCAGCTCGACGGCCTGACGCTGGATCGGGTGTTCGAGGACAAGGCCTCCGGCAAGGACGTGAACCGTCCGCAGCTCGAAGAGATGATCGGGTTCGTCCGCGACGGAGACACGGTGCTCGTGCACTCGATGGACCGGCTCGCAAGGAACCTAGAAGACCTCCGCCGGCTCGTGCGCCGACTGACGGACAAGAAGGTCCGGGTCGAGTTCGTCAAGGAACAGCTCACCTTCACTGGTGAGGACAGCGCGATGGCGAACCTGCTGCTGAACATGATGGGCGCGTTCGCAGAGTTCGAACGCGAACTCATTCGGGAGCGTCAACGCGAGGGCATCGCTTTGGCCAAGCAGCGCGGCGTCTACCGAGGCCGCGCCCGCTCGCTTACCCTCGCGCAGGTCGCGGAGCTGCGCGAGCGGGCTGGTGCCGGCGTGCCGAAGACGACGTTGGCAAAGAAATATGGCATCAGCCGGGAGACGGTGTACGCCTACCTTCGCGCCTCGACATCGGCGCTACAAGCGTCTGAAGAGTGACGGGGCGCTGACATGGTGAGCACTGTCGGAGTCGTTCATGGCGCGGGAGGAAGCTGATGACAACACAGATGTTCCCTGGCGAGATCGGGTCGATGCCGGAATTGGGTTCGTCCGCGATTGCGACGTTCCGGCCCGCAACAGAGCTTCCGACTCCTGTGCGGTTTGTCGACGGCTTCGATCTCTTCGTTCAGTTCCTGCAACGCCATGGCGTGGACCCAGAGAGCCTTGCTGGTGACGTGTCGGGAGTGTGGCTCTTCCTGGCCAAGCATCCGACCGCCTTGACGACGCCAGAGATTGCCGACGCCGCAGCCCGGTTCGTCGGGAACGTGATCGCGGTGGTGCATCCCGCGGCGACCTGGCGAGTCACCAACGAGCCGGAAATCGGGACGAACGTCCGCTCCATTCCGGTCGCCGCCCTCGTGCGAACCATGGTGCAGCGTCCCGAGCAGCGGGAACCGTTCCTCGAGATGCTGTCCACCTGGGATCAAGAAGACCTCGACGACCGCGAAATCACCGCGCTCGCTCACGATGTCACTCCACCGCCGTTCACGGTTCCACCGGTTCCGTTCCAACGCGCCGCCTTCCCTCCCATCGAGTTCCGCGACGACAACGGCCACGTCATCGAATACGGGCAGCGCTGGCCCGACCACCACCCACCTGACGACGCGTACTCCCGCGTCTCCCACCCAGAACGCTTCGCACCCCTACGCCATGACGTCGACGCCCTGGCCGACTACCTCCACCGCTGGTACTCCGTCGACGTCCGCCACCTCGACCACGACGGGACACAGCAGATCCGGTTGCAGCCTCGCGCCGGAACCCCGATCACCGTCACTGCAACCGACGAATCAGTCCAAGTGGAAGCAGGCGTCTTCTTCCGCGCCACCCTGCCGAACTGCTCCTGCGATGCCTGCGACGAATCAGCAGAAACCGCCGCCGACCGCCTCGAAGAAGCCGTCCTTTCCATCGCCGCGGGCGGCTTCCGCGAGACGTACCCCCTCGGAAGTCGCCGGTGGCTGCACACCCAGCTCCACGCCGTTGACGGCAGCGGCTACACCGGCAGCAGTGGCGCCCCCGACAGAGACCTCACCACCGACGACCTCGAACACGCCACCACGACCCTGCGCCAACTCGACAACGGCTGGTGGCCCGCCTGGCCCCTCCGCACCCCCAACTCGCCAGACCGAACAGGCGACGACGAAACGACGAACGACCGAACCTGACGAGCGGCTCCAACTGCTTCGTTAGACGCCCCGCCACCTGGCTCCCCACCGGACGGGTCGCCACCACCCGTCCTCTGAACCCACGTTCGCGTACGAATCGCATGGCTAGCCTGGCTGAGTGGACTTCATCGGGTTGGCGCCCCAGCACTTTGACACCGCGCTCGGCACGGTACTGACCACAGCCGTGCAGGCGCAGGGCTGGAGCGCACAGAAGGTAGCCGTGTTCGCACGGCTCCGACCGCGCACCGTCCGACGCATCCTGACCGGCAAAACCTCGGCCGGCACCGTACAACTGCACCGCCTCCTGCAAGTCCTGCAACTCGACCATGACGCCACGATGCGCACCGTCTACATCGAAGCGCGAGTCGCGCAGCTGGCCGCGGACACCGAAGCAGCCGAGGACCGCGACCGCCCCCGGGACATGCTCGGATGATGACCGGCAACGACCTCGCCGTTCTTCTCAACCCCTTCGTCATCACCGGGGTCGTCGTCCTCGTCGCGATGATCCTCGGTGGGCCGTGGCTGCGCGAGCGGTACATCTTCCGCGAGCTCAACCGCGACACCGGCGTCACCCGACACCAGCCCACCGCCCTTTTCACCCCAGGCCGGGCCGGCAATCCGCCGCTGGTGTATTTCCTGGAACTGCACTACGCCGAACGCCTCGACACAGTGCTGATGCTGCACCGCGTCGGCGCCATCGCGAGCCTCCACGACGGCTCCATGACCATGCACGACCGCGCCGGACGCCTCCTCACCCACCTCAGCGCGCTCGACGTCGCCTACTATCGCCGCCTCAACGACACAGCCCCGCAACCACCCAACCCGGGATAGACAAGCCGGCCTGGCGCTCGGCCTTCCCTGCCCCGTTTCACGCCCCCTCAGCGGAATCACCACCGGACAGGTCTAACGAGACGGCCCCGCCCGCGCCACGCCGCGGCGGCGCACGCAACTCGCGTGCGACCGGTTGACGACCCCCTACCGGACGCTGGATAGCAGTGGGTAGTTTTACCGTCCGGACGACGATCCCCATATGGGACGCCGTTCTACCTTGCGTTGCGCAACCGCAGACGATCGACGGTGACGCCGACCGCGACGGTGACTGCGGCGGCGACCAAGCCCCATCCGAGCCCGAGCGTGTATGTTCCCCTGCTCGGGTCAGCCCAGTTCTCGATCTCCGGGCGTCTGGCGAAAGCAGCAGCGTTGAGCTGGGTTGCCACGAAGGCGACAACAAGAGTCACCAGCGCAAACACCACCAGCGAAGCCAGAACCCACATCAGGAGCTGCCGACGTCGACTCCGCGCGTTCCCCGGAACAGTCATGTGCTGAGCGTACGAACTGGACCGCCGTGGCGCACTAGCCGCGGTGCAAAACGTCAACGATCAACCGGTCATCCTCCGTCTCTCGACGAAGGAGCAGGGCGTCCGGTGGTCGATCCCGATACGGGACGCGCGCCAGCACTGTGATACCTCGCGCCACGGTGACCGAACGACGTCGGAACCGACGAGGATCCGAGGCGTGAAGAACAGCAGTGACGGTGAGCACTACCTCCTCCTCAGGACAGCCCTCTGGGCAGACGCCACCGACGTCGTTGGAATCTATGGCAGCGAGCAGCGCGCTCGGGAAGCAGCAGGTTCCTCTACGGGACCCGATCAGTGGACGCTCGAGGAGTGGAGAGGAGACGTGCGCCGCAGCAGTCTCCAGCTCCAGGCCGCTACGCGCTCACGCTGACGCAATGGAGTTGCACGGCTACAGTCACGAAGGAGGGTCGCGATGCGGCGACCGCTGGGGAGGTCGCTGTGGGCGAATCGAATGATGGCCGCTTCAAGAAGCTGCCCGATCGGATCGAGCCGGCTCAGCAGACCGTGAGCGTCCCGGCCAGCGAAGACGACTCCACGACGCCACCGCAACCGCCGGCCGGCGTTCCTGACCTCGTGATCGCGACTCGCGTGGCGGACGCCGCCACGATGACCGGCCTTCTCCGCCGTACGGCGGGGCGCGTTGCACTGACGGTCGTCGTCGTCGCGGCCGGCCTCGTCACCGTCCTCGCCGCGCTCAACCTGCGCCTGTAACCAGACCGATCAGCCGTGAGCGAGGACGGCGCGTCCGACAGCGGCGCCTCTCGACTCGCCCACCGAACATTCCGGGGATCCCATGCTCAGAGCACTTTCGTCCACTTCCATGTTCTGGATCGGTGTCGCCGGGATTCTCCTGGGCATCGTCTTCGGCACGATCGTGCCGTTCTGGATCGCCCCCTACCAAGCCAACGGATCACCCACCGTCGAACAGATCATCAGCACCATCCCGGTCCTCACACGAATCGCGGAGGGCATCGGCTACTCGTTCGTCGCAGGAGCCTTCGTCGTTCGCCACTTCGAGAAGCGCGAACTCGTCGACGCTCGACGGTCCGTGCACTTCGTCGGCCGAGCAGCCCGGAAAGACGAGCAGTAGCCCCTCCGAGCAGTCCGCTGAAAGCGTCCCGCGGATCGATCCCCTTACAGGACACTCTCGGTCGCGAGTCGGTAGCTCCTCGTGGTGAGAGCCGCGTCACGCCTACTTTTCTCCCGTGGGAGAACTCAAGGTAACGAGCTCGGCGGCGGTCGAGGCCGCTTCACGTCGCGCCGAGGGGTGGATACGCCGTGGTTGAACGCCTGGACAGTTGGGACCCGAGCAGACTCTCGCCGGACCGGCAGACACCACCCCGCCAACGACGGTTGGTGAGACTGTCGATCGCGCTGGGAGCTCTAGCCGTCGTGGCGGCCGCGGTTCTGTGGGTGGGTGATCTGCTGTTCGGAGTGCATGGCCCTTCCCACTACGTCAGCATCACCAACGACACCGGAGCCTCACTCACCTGGTCCTGCTCCTGGTCCGATCTTCACCTCGCCGCCGGGGAGACAGGTCAGCTGCGAATCCTCGACCAGCCCGACCAGGACTACGGCTGCGTCCCACAAGCAGCGACCCCCTTCGTAGCGGCGGCGCACAACAACGACATCTGCCCGTCACTGACCTCTATGACCGAGGGAAGGCAGTTCACGGCAACCGACTTCGCGAAGACCTACCGCTGCCCGTAGCTGGATACGCGACCGGTGAACGATCCCCTAACGGGACGACCCAAGTCCGATCGAAGGTCAGTAGGCGACGTCAGCGGGCGCTGGCTTCCCGACTCGGCTGTGATCGGGCCGACGGGCTCGGTAGGAAGATCCGGCCAGGAGGACACCTGCAGTCACAGCAGCTAGCGACGTGGCGACGCCGGTAAAGGGCAAGGTGTCCGCGACATCCCACGGGAGAAAGAACGCTCCAGGGTCGGTGAGGGGGTTGATGACCATGAGGAGCCCAACACCAATCAGCGTGACGGGTCGTCCTGGCGAGAGTACGAAGGCGCCGAATATCACGAGCGGGAAGGCGACGGCCCAGACGATCGTTGTGGCGATCCACGTGAAGTCTGACTGTGTGGCGCTGTAGCAACCCTCGTTCAGGCCACCGAGGCACGAGCTCCAGTGCACCAGGAACGCGGCGGCACCAGCAGCCCCGAGCAAGGCGATTGTCCATCCAACCAACTGGCCTGACGTCGCGAGTCGCTTCATGGGCTCAACATAGAACTCGAAGGTGAACCTGAGCTAGATCCACACGGTCGAAGCGAAGGCCACCGCCCCCTCGCCCCGATGAACGATCTCCATACGGAACAAGCGGTCGTTCGACCGTGCCGTGGGCTGCTCAACCGATGATCATGGCGGTACGCAGAGCGAGAACCCAGCTGGTGACGGCGCCGACCACGCCCAAGGCGAGCAACAGCCACCTCCATCGAGCGTGAGAGCGCCTGCTGGCGCGCATCGCTACGACCAGGAGAACAAGGGTCGCGAGGGCGACAGAGCACAGAGCCGGCCACGCGACGTCAAACCCCGTGCACTGAGGCGGAAGGGACTCGTTGCACGCGAACGAGAATCCGTCGAGGAAGACGCCCGCGACGAGGGCGAGGAGAGTGATTGCGCCCGCGATCGCTGCGGAAGCCTTGAGCGACAGCGTCTGCACAACATCACTATCGGACCAACGGGTGAACGGCAGGAGCGCGCTGGACCACTCGGGTCAGATCCGCATCGGTGAACGATCCTCTTACGGGACGGCCATTGCGCTGACCGGGAGACTCTCCGGCTAACGTGGCTACATGCGGCAAATCGTCCATCTTCATCGGAGGGCCGCTCTCTGTGCTGTACCCGTCGGCGTGGTGCTGGGTGCGCTGCTCGGTCTGGGATTGGTCCTTACGGGTAACTCCGACTTCCGCGAACAGGGCGGGTGGGGCGCCTTCGCCTACTTGATTATGGTGGGCGCCATTATCGGTGGGGTCAGTGCCCTGGCTGCCGTCGCCGGAGGATTCGTGGCGATTCTGATCACTCTGCGGTCGGGACGAGCCACCGAGTCGTCCCCGCTGATCAGCCCTATTGGGCCGGCCGTAGGGTCGAGCGTTCCGTGGGTTGTTGCGGCCGGCGTAGCTGCCGTCGTGGGTGATCCGATGACGGCGGGGATCGCTGTCGGTCTCGGTGTCGTGGCGGCTGTAGTCGGCGGGGTGAGTGCTGCACTACTTCTTCGAGGGGTGAAGTACTCGAGCATCACTACTGCGGCTGACGATTCCGGCGCGCTCACGTCGGTTGTGCAGACGAACTCGAAGACCTGAACGTTCACGGTCATCTGCACGAGGTTTGGGACGCAGCGACGAGCTGTGCAGGCGACCGTGAGGAACGACAGGCGCTCGGTGTCGCGTCTGCGTGCACCGATGAACGATCGTCCACCGGGACGGTCGGCGGACTAGCATTTTCAGCATGGGGCGACGCCAGCACACTAAGGCTCTAGTCCGGTTGGCGTGCGCAGCTACGCTCATGGGCGTCGCGCTGTGGGTGACCTGGGCGACGTCGTCCTACTGGCAGCCATGCACGGGCGCTAGATGGAATGAAATGAACCCGTCCTGCGCTGAGGCCATGTCGTCGTACGACCTCATGCCCCTTCTGTATCTCTGGGGTGCCCTCGCTCTCGTCGTTGTAGCTCTGGTGGTCGCACGCCTCGTTCCCTAGGTTCCCGCAGGGGTAGCGACGGTTGCAGCAGTTGTTCTCGCCTGCCCTGTGGCAGACCCCGGATTCTTCTGGGTCGAATGGGGCAGCGCCGACGGCACTCCCGGACACGGCCTCTGGACGGCGTGCTGGATTGCAGCTGCCGGTCTAGCCCTCGTCTACCCGTCACGCACCCGGAACCCGAGTATTCGCACAAACACGCCGGATGGAGCAGCTACTACACCGTCCGTCGCTATCTGATCGTTCGGCCCGGTGCACTCCGGGCTGAACACTGCGACGCGATTCGCTTGCGGTGACGCGCTTGCCAGTGGGTCAGGGCAGGCAGCGGAAGGGACGGCGACGGCGCGCGAGAACGAGCAGTGGCCCAAAACGTCGGACCGTCGAACGATTCCCGCACGAGACGTCTCCCGTAGCGATGCCGGTGAGAGCGGCACACCTAGACTCCTGCGCATGACCGCTTCGTCATCCGTGGACGTGTCGCGGCGCCGACGCCGTTCGGCTCGTCGCCGCCTGTCCTTCTTCGGCGTCCTCGGCGAGCTGCTGATGACCGCAGGGGTCCTCGTTCTGCTGTTCCTCGCCTGGCAGCTGTGGTGGAACGACGCCGTGATCGCGGGCCGGCAGGAAGATCAAGCGGCCGAGCTGCGCCAGAGCTGGGGTGATGACGCCCCGTCCGCTGAGGCGCCGTCCGAGCCGAGTGCTGAGCCGGCCGCCCCCGGCGACCCAGTGATCGCGCCAGTCGCAGCTCTAGACACCACGTTCGGCAACCTCTATATCCCCCGGTACGGCGAGGGGTGGGTGCGCACGATCGCTGAGGGCGTCGACGCGGAGAACGTGCTCGACGTGGGCAGCATCGGCCACTACCCGGGAACGCAGATGCCCGGCGAAGTGGGGAACTTCGCGATCGCCGCGCACCGCTCCGCCGCCGGCGGAGGAATGCACCTCATCGATGAGCTGCAACTGGGTGATGCGATCTACATCGAGACCGCCGACGGCTGGTACACCTACCGGTTCCGGAACCTCGAATACGTGCAGCCCTCCGAAGTGCAGGTCATCGATCCGGTCCCCTGGACGAGCGACGTCGCTCCGACCGACCGCCTCATCACGATGACGAGCTGCAATCCGCTGCTGTCGACCGCGGAGCGGATCATCGCCTACGGCGTCTTCGAGTCGTGGCAGCCCCGCTCCGCCGGAGCGCCCGCCGAGCTCGCCGCGTCCCTCGCGACCTGACGTCCGGCGTGGTCGCCGGCGCCCTGACGAGGGCGGCGAGCCGATTTCGTGCTGCGGCAGACGTTTGCGGGTCGGGTGGACATGTACAGGATGAACCCGCTTTCGAAGGAGCCCGTCATGACTGCCGCCCCTGACCGAGACCCCCTGGACGTCCTGCTGAATGAGTCCAGCCCCCGCACATCGACAGTGACGGACGACGTCGCCGCCGAGCTGGCCGAGCTGCAACAGCTCGCGGCGGCAGAGGCCCGCGTCAGCCGCCACCGCTGGGCCCGTCCTGCGGTCGCCGGAGTCGCTTCGCTGGTACTACTCGGTGGCATGGCGACAGCGGCCGCCGCGGCGACGGGCGCGTGGTCGCCGTGGGCGGAGACGCCGGACGCCTCGATCACCTATTCGCTGCCCAGCGGTGTCCAATGCGAGGAGCGCATGGGAGACGTTCAAGGGACCGATCCGGCGGCCGTCGCCGTAGTCGAGAACTTCTACCAGACGACCGACATCGACGCTCTCCTCAGCGACGGTGCGCTCGAGGAGACCGTCGCGCAACTGCGCACCGAGGACCAATCCTTCATCAACGCTGACGGATCCCGCACGTCGGCCGGCTACGGCACCGAGTTCTACAACGCCGACCGGGAGTACTCGACCGCGGTTGGACGCATCATCAGCAACGCCCTCGACGCCGAACTCACTGCGCAGAACGTCGACGTCGACGCCGCGAACATCAGCATCGCCGGCGAAGCCCACTGCCCCGGAGCGACCTGGTGACCCGCAGGAAGATCGATGAGGCGGAGCAACTCACCGAGGCCCTGCGCGTCGCCTCGCCCGACCTGCTCAAGTACCTACAACGCCGCCTCCCTCTCGAGGACGCCGCCGACGCGCTCGCGGACGTCATGCTCACCGCATGGCGCCGTGTCAGCGCCCTCCCCCGCACCGCGGAGGAGTCGAGGATGTGGCTGTTCGGCATCGCCCGGAACGTCCTCTCGAACAGCACTCGCACCGAGAGCAGACGAGCTGACCTCTCCGGCCGGCTCCGCGGCGTCCTCGCGACCGCTCCCACGGAGGGACGCCCAGCCGACGAAGGAGTCGACGTGCGCGACGCGATCGACAGGCTCGCGCCAGAACAGGCCGAACTCGTCCACCTCATCCACTGGGACGGCTTCTCCATCACCGAAGCAGGACACCTCCTCGGCGTCCCCGCGTCCACCGCACGTACCCGCTACCAACGAGCACGAGAAGACCTGCGGTCGACCCTGGCGACATCACCAGCACGCGATGACGACGCCAAGCCCCTCCGAGCGGTCCGCTGAAAGCGTCCCGCAGATCGATCCCCTTACGGGACGCGCGCCATCGAAGTGGCACTTTGTGCCGGACCCATCGCGGGGCTCTGCGGCCAGCGAGGATCCGTGGTGTGAGCATCAGCATCGACGGGGAGCACTACCTACTTCTGCGAAGCGCCTTTTGGGCCGAGACGCCGGATGTCATCGGGATCTACGGCTGCGCCGAGCGGGCCCGGGAAGCGGCCGGGGAAGCAGTGGGCGCGTCGCCCGGTCCCGATCGATGGGTTCTTGAGACGTGGAGCGGAGGTGAGCTGCGCAGCAGCGTTCGGCTCGGATGACGTTCGGGCAGCACGCTGGTGGCTCTACTGTGGCGGTGCGGTCGAGAAGTGGGGACTTCGCCGTGAGCAGCACCCGCAGGCTCAGCGGTGCTGCACCCAGATGTTCGGCTCCACATAGATCCCCTCGTCCGCGTCGCGGTCGACGCGCAGCGTCGAGAGGCCGCCGGGGATGACGTACTCCCCTGACGCCGGCAGGGCGATTCCGGTCCACTCCTCCCACTGGGCGACCGTGCCGGTCATCACCTGCGATCGCGGGGCGACGTCGAGGATGGTCGCTCCCATTCGCACGTGTGTGCGCAGCCACGGGTCCAGCGGCAGCCCGTCCTCTCGGGTCCAGGCCGCGTAGACGTCGATCGGGGTCAGCGGGTAGCGCGGCTTCATCGTCGGGCGCAGCGGCACGATCACGTGGTCGTAGCCGACGGTGATGCTGAGGTCGCGGAACGCGCCGAGCAGCGTCCCGGCGAGGCCGGCGCCGGTGCGGTCCGGGTGCACCTGCGCGGCGCAGACGACGAGGGTCGTCGCCTCGCCCTCCTCCTCGAGTGACCGGCGGAGGGAGTCGCCGTACCCGGCAGGCAGACCCTCCCGGGTGACGTCCCACCGGATCGGCACCGCCCAGCCCGCAGCGACCGGCACGTCTTCATCGAGGACCACGAGCTCGAACCGGGTGAACTGTTCGCGCACCTGCGGCAGGTGCTCCTCCGCGAGGCGGTCGGCAGAGATGAACGCCAGCCACCCCGAGCTGAACAGCGCCTCTACCTGCGCGTCGTCGCGCGCTCGCGCGCTCAACACCTCTGTCGACGTCATGGGCTCAGTCTGCGCGCAGGACGGCCGGCAGAAGATTCCCAAGCGGACGCGACGCGATCACGTCCTACATTCAGCACCCGAAGGCTGCAGAGGGTGAGAGCGAGCCCACCTAGAGTGATCAACGTGCCCTCGCTGACAGACCATGACGCCGAATACCGAGAGGTGCTCATGTCTCCCTTGCGCACCAGTTCCGGCTACCTCCCCAAGATGGGTGGAGGGGTTGAGGTTGACCTTGACGGATTCACGAGCCTCTACGGGTCCGACCCGCTGTACCACTGGATGGGTTTTGACTCGCCACTCATGTTCGCCGCACACAAGGCCGCTGGCGGGATGACCTCGCTCTACCGGCAACTCGGCATTGGAAGCGAGCGATTGGTCCGCCACGTACTCCGCGACCAGCTCGCCCTGTCCGAGGAACAAGTTCGATGGAGCTACGAGTTTCCATACGGGGGTGCAGTACGACTGATCACATTGGATGGCCGTATCGAAATTGACGCCGTGAAGGACACAGCGGCAGCCGAGCGTCTTAGAAATTGGATTACTGAACAGCAAAAGGCCCTCAAGATTTCGGTACCTCTCCGTGGTGCCGTATTAGAAGTCCGTCAAGGCTACAAGAGCGCCGACAGTAAGCGTCAAAATGGAGATTTGGCTTCCTCCGTACAGGCCGTAGCTCACGGATATCTCCCGGTACTTGCCATCATGAGCACGCAAATCAATCAGACTGTTCGAAATCGATATACGTTGGGTCGATGGGCTGTCCTCGCTGGCACGACCGGCACCGCCGACACAATGACATCGACTTTTGCCTTTTTCAAGAATGTTGTGGGTTATGACCTCGCGGCATTTTTTGAGCGCAACGCCTCGGTACTACGCACAGAAACGCACGTGGTCCTCAAACACCTTTTGGAAGCAAAATGACTATTCTTGAACGAGTTGCGCGAGATAGTGTTGCGCGTAACGAGTACATGACTTTTCGCGCCAACGCCGGGGTGGGTCGACATGGTTGGCTGCGTCTTACCCCCGCCTACGGTGTCAAGGTAGTGCGCGAACGGCTCGAGCTACTCGAACCAGGGTCCGTTGTAACAGACCCGTTTAGTGGCACTGGAACCACTCCCCTTGCAGCAGCGGAGTACGGCCACCTGGGGCAATCAGTCGATGTGAATCCATTTCTTGTATGGCTTGGAAATGCGAAAACTCGCGACTATCAAGAGGATATTGAGGCGACTCTTCTTGGGGCAGTTTCAGACGTAGTTGATACCGCTCAGTCTTTTCCTGCACGAGACCGCCTTTGGCAGCCTGATATCTTTCGAATCGAGCGCTGGTGGAGCCCTGGATCCCTCCACGGTCTGCGCACGCTTCGGGCGAGCATCGACACCTACAATGGCGACATTCGCGACCTACTAGAGATATTGCTGTGCCGCACACTCATCGCAAGCAGCTCAGCCGCATTCAATCATCAAAGCATGAGCTTCAAGGATATAGCGCCTGGGACCCGCTTCAAGGCAACTGATGACGATGCAACAATTGCGCTTTTCCTCGCCGGTGCCGCTGACCTAGCTTCATCGGCCTCTTCCACCCTTGCCGGAAGTGCCGCAGTGCGACTTGGAGATTCCCGCACAGGCCTAGCCGACCTTGAACCAGCCGACCTTGTGCTCACGTCACCACCGTATTGCAATCGCATGTCGTATATTCGAGAGCTCAGACCTTATATGTATTGGACGCGCTATCTCGACGCACCCAGTGACGCGGGTGACTTGGACTGGCGCGCCATCGGTGGCACCTGGGGAACGGCGACGAGCAAGCTCGCTTCCTGGGCTGCTGAGCATCCGACGCCGATCGACTCGCAGCTTCTCGCGGTTTGCGAGAACATCTCCCGCGATGGTGGCAAAAGCGGACCCGTCCTCGCGGCGTATGTCCATAAGTACCACTACGACATGTGGCTTCACTTCCAAGCCGCCGCCGGCCACGTCAAGCCTGGTGGAAGCGTCTCCTATATCGTAGGAAACAGCACTTTTTCCGGTCACGAGGTACCTGTGCAGAAATGGTACGCGGACATGCTCTCTGCGCTAGGTTATGTCGATGTAACAGTGCAGACGATTCGAAAGCGCAACAGCAACAAAGCCCTTTACGAATACGACGTTTCTGGACGCCGGCCAAGCTTCAGCTAATGAGCCGTGAAGGCGCGTACAGCGTCATTGGGATCACAGCAGGACAGCAGAACGGCTTGATGGCACCAATCACGAAGTTAATGGAGGTCCTGGCTTGACTTGGCACAGCAGCAATTCCGATGCGCTAGAAAAACAATTGGGCATGCTGATCGACGCGACGCGACGCGAGCGAGATTTGACCTCCGCCCGATCTTCGGCAACTCAGACGCGCGCGGGAGTTTTAGTCGGCGCTGCCGGTTTAGTTGGAACTGCAAGCACCCTATCAACAGATCTTATGTGGATTCCATTGCTCGGTTTTGGAGTTGCGGTTGCCCTAGGGATTTGGGCCTTAGTACCGGACAAAGGCCACGCCGTCCCCACTCAAAATTACCTAGACAATGCTACCTCTTACACTCCTGTTGATCTATTGGAAACTATTCTGCGTAAGGAAATTGAGGCAAACGAAGCTAGTGCGAAAGTTGTTTCAGAACGCTCCTGGCTAACGATCGTTGGCTTTATTGTCTTGGTTTTGGCCTTCGGAATAGCAATCTTGTTTAATATCAACGATGCGTTAACCGAACCTAGTCCGCTAAAAGTTATGATTGTTGAGGAATGATGCCAAAGTCCACCGAGCCTTGCCCGCCTGGCTTTTACAGAACAATCTCTGGGAACTGTGTGCCAAATCCCCCCTTGGTGACCAGACTTGGAGAAAGTAAAAAACCCTCAGACTCGAAGTGATGCGGGCGTAACGGTCTACGCACCTGGGCAATCGCTACGATTCACACAGAACACTGTCGACAAAGCTTCGGGTGACCCACCAGTCGTGGTTTCAGTGTGCGGAGTCCGATGAGCATCAAGGTCAACAGTGAGGGCCAGGTGTTCCTTACTCCGCGTGCCTCGATGCGCTGACTGGCCTCGCACCGTCGACCCCAGTACGGGCGGCGCCGTCCGTAAGCTAGGCGCATGTGCGGTCGTTTCGTCGTTAAGGACAACACCGAGGGCTTGCTCCCGGACCTCTTCACGGGCGGCTTCGCCGGAATGCGGCCGAACTTCAACGTGGCGCCGACGTCGCCAGTGACCGTCGTGCGTGAGCGCGACGGGGAGCGGTCGGCGCCGACCGTGCACTGGGGGTTCGTGCCGGTTTGGGCGAAGGACTTCAAGAAGCAGCGGCCGCAGCCGATCAACGCGCGGATCGAGACGGTCGCGAGCTCGCCCATGTTCCGGAAGGCGTTCGCGACGTCGCGGGTGCTGATCCCGGCGGCCGGCTACTACGAGTGGACGGTCACGGAGACGGGGAAGCAGCCGCACTTCATCTACGAGCCCGACGCGGCCCTCGCGATGGCGGGCATCGTGTCGGCGTGGCCGGATCCGTCGAAGGCGGAGGACGATCCGGAGAAGTGGCGCCTGTCGACGGCGATCATCACCCGCGACTCGCATGTAGCGCCGGGTGAGGTCCACGACCGGATGCCGGCATGCATCACGCCGGACGGGTACGACGACTGGCTCGGCGGACACCTCGACGTCGACGCTCTGATGCAGCTGCTCGACCGGGAGTCGTACGCGGTCGCGCACGACCTCGAGCACTACGAGGTGTCCCGCGACGTGAACAGCGTCCGTAACAACGGACCGCATCTGCTCGATCCGCTCCCTCCCGTAGCGGGAGGCTAGGCGGATGACTCTCGACCCGTCGACGGATGCGCCGGCCGCGGCTGACGGTCACCCGCAGCTCGGGTCCATGCACAAGAACGGTGATCGCCGGTTCGGGATCGCAGGGGCGCGCTCCCAGACTCTTGCGGACCGCGGGACCCCGATGCTGTCGAGCCTGTACCACTCGACGGTCACTGAGCATGTGGGGGCGGTGCGGGTCGGAGACGAGCTGCGGGTGGAGTGGAACGGCACTCAATGGTGGGCGTCGTCACCGGCCGGCGTCGTCGGCCGGCTCTCCTGGTCGAAG
Organism: Rathayibacter sp. AY1H2; assembly: GCF_002931985.1. NCBI lineage: Bacteria > Bacillati > Actinomycetota > Actinomycetes > Micrococcales > Microbacteriaceae > Rathayibacter > Rathayibacter sp. AY1H2. The sequence continues at coordinate 32,135 of NZ_PSUV01000027.1, forward strand.
AGCCTCCGGATCGACGCGACCCACGTCCTCGAAGGGCGAAGTCCGTACGACGACTCCGGCACTCTGCTGGTGCAGAGCGTCACGGTCGACCGGGAGGGCGCCGTGGTCGACTGTGGCGGCTACGTCGTCCCGGACGGTCACGATCCGGCCGAGTGGTCGACGTCGACGCCGGATGAGTCGGCGCGGGAGCTGCGCATCACGCTGACCCCGAGCGCGCCCGATGCGGTGGCGGCGCAGCCGCCGGCGCCGCGATCCTTTCTCCGTAGGCTCCTCGGGCGCGATCACTGGCGGGCTGCCAGCGGTCGCGGCGGGCGCCGCTGTTGGCGTCGAGCTGGCGTTCGACGTCGGCCAGGATCGCGCGGGCCGCGCTGCACCGGTGCTGGTTAGAGTGCGTCCGTGGTGTTGGTGCTGATGGACGCAGTTGTGATGACCGACTACGGGCAGTTCACGGTGACGCAGACAGGCATGTGGGACGGGGACGCGGACCGGTTCTTCGCCGGTCAGGTCAACGGCTGGGTCGCTGCGGCCGTTCCGGGCGTTGTGCATGTCGTGATGGCGCGACGGTCGGGTGGTTCTGGGGTGCGGGTCGAGCTGTGGGAGCGGGAGCCGGCGCCGAGTGATTGGGACGATGTTGTCGAGGTGTCGGCCGCGTTCCAGGACGGTGATGCCGTCCGGTGGGAAGGGTGGGGCGGCATGTCGGGCGGAGACCTCGCTCTGCCGGCGGGCAGCTATCGCGTGCGGGTGAGCGCTCAGGGCCGTGACGCCGGGAATGCTGACGAGTTCGCGGAGGGGGTGGTCGATCGGTACCTTCTTCAATTCTGGCCAGCTTCGGCAGCGCCCGATGAGGTACTCCGCACACTCAGCGAAAACGCCGAGTACTGGAACGGCGCGTGGGGGCAACGGCAATAGGGAATGCGTGACTGCTAGACATGAGGCGACTACCTTTACCTGCTTGGAGAAACCCTGATGGCGCAGAAGCTCACTCTTATCGATGACCTGGACGGCTCTCCGATCGAGGGTGACGGTGGAACCGTCACGTTCTCGATTGACGGCGCGAACTACGAAATCGATCTGTCGGCAGAGAACACCGCCGAGCTGCGCCGCGTGTTCGAGAAGTACGTCGATGCCGGCCGCCGCGTGCGGCGTGACGGCAACGCCGGCTCCTCGGCTCCTTCCCGCGGGAAGAGTGACCCGGAGCGGTTGAAGGCGATCCGGGAGTGGGCGGCGAAGAACGGCCGCAACGTCTCCGAGCGTGGCCGCATCTCTGCTGAGGTCCAGAAGGCGTACGACGACGCCCACTAGGGCGGCGTTACCGTTGACGCTCGGATGAGCGTCGGACGGGAGGAGTGCCGGTGAGTGTCGTGCGGGAGATGTCGGCCCTGTATCGCGGACCGTGGGGACGCCTGGGCGGCCTGATCACAGCGAACGCGGACGGCAGCGATCGCCAGCGCGTGCGCTCGGCGGTCGCTCGGTCGGTGTTCTCGCGCGGCGGGAAGATGATCCACTACTCTCCCGCCGCCTCGATCTTCGGGGACGGCGACGAGCGCGTCGAGCCGTCGCACGAGCTGCTGGCGTTCGCCGCGCATCAGTACGCGGTGCCAGAGGGGTATCTCACCGGCGCCGATGACAACGAGCTGCGCGACGTCGCCTTGCATCGCGCTCTGAACGCGAAGCACTTGCACGGGACGCCCGTCCCGGATTCGTTCACGGTGACGACGCGCTGCCCGACGCTCGGAGGCGAGTTGGGCGAGGCCGGCTACGCGGCGACGGCGCTGCGCACAGCGGAGCGCCGATCGCTACTTACCGCGATTCCTTACGCGCTGGTCGGTGTCGCGTTCCCTGGCCTGCTGACCTGGGCCATCTTCGCGAACGGCAACGACGGGCAGCACTGGTTCCTCGGACTCTTCTTCCTCGCGTTGACGGTGGCGAGCGTGTCGGCGGTGGCGCGGCGTGTGATCGCCGCTGTGAGGTTCTTCCGCCTGCCGCCGGCTACGGCGGAGCTGTGGTCGGACCTGCTGCTGAAAGAAGCGATCGCGACCTACTTCCACGACCTCTACACGGAGGGGTACCTCCCGCGGGCGTGGTTTCACGACACCTTCTGCCGAAACCGGCCGATCACTCGACGGGCCTATGAGCGGCTGGGGACAGAGACTCTGACCCGCTCGATCATCACGTTCGAGGCGCTGAACGGCTTCCCGAAGCTGCGTCGAGCTCGACGGCGCCGGGACGGCGACGGGCAGCCGGCGAACTGACTTGTCTACTTGTCATCAAGTAAGCAAGTCGCCCTGGTCCCGCTGCTCGGCGGCACTCCATCGGGGTCAGTCCCAGCCTCAACTGCGAGGGTGAGGGCATGGCGAATCCCCGCACTCCCCTGGCTCGTGCCGCGCTGGTCAGCAACGGCATGGTCTGGTTCGGCCTGTCGCTGATGTTCGCCAGCATCGCGGGCGAGCAGACGTTCGCGGCGTTCGCCGGCCAGTGGTTCAACGTCCTCGGCTGGGTGCTCCTCGTCGCAGTCGCGATCGGGCTGGCCGTCGTCGGTGTGATCGAGAACCGGAACATCCGGGCGGGGAAGACGCACAAGGCGCGTCCCCGCCGCTGACCACCGCTCGAGCGCGGGTGGCCGTTCCACGCGCGTGACGGGGGGTCGAGGGGGCTCTCCCCCTCGTGCGGGCCGGCCCGTTCCGGGTCGGCCCGCACGCACGCTCAGAGCATGTAGAGGTGGTATCCGACCGCCACGCCCTCGCTGAGGGGTCCGAAGGTGTCGGCGTAGTCCTGTGTCTCGTGGCTGTTGGTGATGAGGTCGAGCGCGACGCGCTCCTCGTCGCTCTCGTCGCTCATCTCGTCGGGCTCGTCCTCCCACTCCCGCAGCACGCGGTGTCCGGAGTCGGTGACGCGCCAGAGCGCCCAGAATCCGGCGAACGTGCCGACCGTCTCGCGCTTGAAGACGAGGGCCGTGGCGGTGGGCCAGGCGTGGTGAGCGGCGGCGGTGAGCAGGACGCGCACGGCGACGTGAAGGGCGCGGGTGTCGCCAGACTCGGCGGCGACGTTGACGAACACTTGCGCGGCGCGCAGCGCGGGGGTGTGTCCCCACTCATCGACGTCGGGGGCGGGGGTCGTGGTGGTAGTCATGGTGGGCCTTTCTGCAGAGTCGAGGGAGGAGGGCGGGGACCGGCGGCTGCCGGTCCCCGCGGAGCGGGCTAGTTCAGGGCCGCGGCGTCGGCGGGGGTGTTGTCGCCGGTGACGACCTGCTCGACCGGGGAGAGCGCGTAGCCCCAGGCGGCGAGCTGGCGGAAGTGAGCGGCGGCGCGGGCGTCGCTGCGGCGCCAGGACTCTTTGCTCGTGTTCGCCTCCTGGCCTGCGAGGACGATGGCCAGCGCGACCAGGCGGGCCTTCGCGGGGTTCGCCTCGACCAGCGGGGCCAGCGCGTCGGCGTGGTAGCCGGAGGGCTGGGGGATGCCGAGGAGGGTGTGCGCGAGAGCGTTCCCGTTGCCCATCCCGCCCGACACCGAGGAGCGGTGCGCGGTCAGTCCCAGGGCGATGACGCGCTCGGCGTCCTTCGGGAGGGCCTTGCGGGACAGGAGCGTCGCGATCCAGTCGCGGCGCACCGTCTCGGCGGCGATCCAGGCGCGGTTGTTCGCGAGGAGGATGCGGCGCTCGGCGGACTTCTCGGCCTTCTCTTCCTCCGTCTCGGGTGCGGCGGGCGCGTTGTAGGCGTAGCTGAATCCGTGGGCCGCGGGGTCCTGGATCGCGTAGGAGACGTGGGTGTTGCCGTCGTAGATGGTGCTCACGAGGACGCCGCGCGGCTCGATGGTCGCGATGTGCTCGACGGTGACGCGCTTGCCGTCCTCCGTGCGCAGCGGGTCGATGACGACCCACGCGCTGCCCTCACCGTCGACCTGATCGCGGGTGAGGACGGTGAAGCCCGCGGCCTCCTGGTTCGCCTCCTCCACCAGGACGGCGATGTGGCGGGCGCGCGCCTTGCGGTGGCGCTCTGCGGTGTGGGTGAACTGGCTCGGGTTGGTGGTGGCGACGGTGATGAGGTCGGCGCGGGCTTCCTCGTCGTCCTCAAATTCGAGGATGATCGCGGCCTGGTCCAGGGTCAGCTCGTGCTCGTGCAGCGCGGTCCGCGCGACTGCGGACTCCTCGACCGCCAGTCCCGCTTTCACGGTCGCGGCCTTGGTGCCGGTGCGCTTGGCGATGCTCGCGGCCGACAGGCCCTCGAACGACAGCTGCGCCCACGCGGCGGTGCGGTCGGCGGTGGTGAGTTCGGCGCGCTGGTCGTTCTCGATGATCTGCTGCACGATCCGCTCGGCGGTCTTGTCGTCGCCCTCCACGACGTAGACAGGGATCGTCGCGAGGCCGATTTCACGGCTCGCGAGGGTCCGGCGCTGCCCCGCGCGGACGATGACGTTGCCGTGCTCGTCGCGGCGTCCGAGCACAGGCGACAGGATCCCGCTCTGACGGATGGAGTCGATGAACTCCTTGGTCAGCGGGGCGCTGGTGCGGACGTTCTGCTCGATCACGAGGGCGGTCGGGTCGATGTGCTCGATGGTCCCGGTTGCGGTGGTGTTCACGATGGTTTCTCCTCAATCAATGTGCGATCATTGAGGCGACGGGTCCCGTGGTTCTAGATCAACTACGGGGCTTTTGTCGTCTTCCTGATCGTTTTTCTTTGCCTCTCCGGCGGGATGAAATCAATTGAGTGGAGTCGGCGGAGTGCCGAGCATTTCGGGCGAAATAAGGGCGCTTGCGCCCGCGTCCGAAATGCTCGGCACGTAGCAGACGGAGCGAGATAGATTGAAACCGCGGAGAGGTGAAGAAAACGGGGAAACGGGCCGCGTAGCGGCTTCCCTTCGGCGGTGCTCCGTCACCGCTGCGCGGGCGGAGCTCGCGCCCCCGGAACGGGGATGCCGGGGAGTGTGAGGGGGTCGCCCCTCACGGGCCGGCCCGGA
>NZ_PSUV01000028.1:0-35309 GCF_002931985.1 Rathayibacter sp. AY1H2
GGGCGTGTTGGCGATGCTGTTCACCACGAGCTCGACGAGAGCGATCAGGTCGGTGGAGCGCTCGCGTTGCCGGAGGAACAGCGGCGGGGGCAACTCATCCGGCGGGGGTGTCCGAGAAGCGTCGGCAGCGGTATTCCCGACCACTTCTCGATACGCGGCTGGATAGTGTCGAGCCGGGAAAAGGCGTCTACGGGGAACAGGTACGGGTGATGGTCGAGCGACCGGAGTTGGACAGGGCGAAGGAGAGAGTCGCACGAGCTGCCGGCGATCTGAGCAAGCGTGCGCGGAGCGCTACGACGCAGGTGATGGAGCAGGCCGGCGATCTCCGCGAAGCAGCCGCCGAGAAGTTCGGCCCGAGGAGCCTCCAGTCGTACGAGGAGGTCACGGCCGAATACAACCGCGCCTTCACGGCGATGAGCGACGACGGGCTCTCCCTCCTCCGGCAACGCGAGCGCTCCACCGACCTGATCGCTCTCGTCGAGCTCGTGGTGAACAGCATCGCCAACACGCCCAAGTCCTTCAGCAGGGACTTCGAGCAGATCGAGCTCGACAGAGCCCGGTTCCTGGACGCCGAGGAGATCGCCCGCGCGGATCTCGTCGCTGCACGGAAGTCCGCGGCGGGAGCGGGCGCCGGTGTCACCGCCGGCGCGGCGATCGCGAGCGTCGCGCCGACAGCCGCCATGTGGGTCGCCACCACGTTCGGCACCGCGTCGACCGGGACCGCGATCTCGACCCTGTCCGGTGCCGCTGCGAGCCAGGCCGCCCTGGCATGGCTCGGCGGCGGGGCCGTCGCTGCCGGTGGCGGAGGGACCGTCGCGGGAGGAGCGCTGCTCGCGCTGGCCGGCCCGGTCGGCTGGAGCCTCGCAGGCGCCGCCGTCCTCACCTCGGTCGTCCTGTTCACGAAGAAGAAGTTCGAGAACCGCGAGACGAAGCACGAGATGCTCACCGCCGTGATGCGGAACATCGCGCAGGTGCAGGCGATGGACGCGCAGATCGACGACCTCCTCCAGCGCACCGCCTCTACCCGAGAGCTGCTTCTGAAGGTCTACGGCGAGGCGCTGCCGCTCTTCGGGGCGGACTTCGCGACCCTGGCTCCCGCCCAGCAATCGCAGCTCGCCTCGCTGGTGAACGTCGCGAAAGCGAGTGCGGCACTGCTGAGCGCCCGTGTGGAGCAGGCCGCCGACGATGCCTGATATCGCCGACGTCGCCAGAAGCACTCACGAGCAGGCCGTCGCCGCCTGGGTGGGCTACCTGAACCAGGTGCGCGTCGATCGACTCATGGGCGCCCTGAGCAGGCAGGACCGGAACCTCTCGACGGCTCTCGACCATCTGGATACAGCCCTCCTGCACATAGGCGACGTGGTCTCGTCGAACCGCGGTGGAGTGAAGGGCGCGCACGGATTCATCGCCGAGGTCGCCGAGGTCGGCATCGGCAACGCCCGTGCCGCTGTGCTCGGGGAGACCGGCGGCAACGCCTGGGTGAACGACAACGGCCCCGTCGATCTGATGCGGAACGGCCTGCTGATCCAGCAGAAGTTCTCCGCCGCCGGCGGGCGGTTCGGCCTCGGCGCGATCACGGAGCACCTCGAGAAGTACCCGGACTTCGTGAGGAACGGCGGCAGGTACCAGATCCCGAGCGACCACTTCGAGGCCATCCAGAAGCTGCACGCGATGTCCGCCGAGGATGCAGCGAAGCTCCTCTCCCGCAGCGGGGACGGCCCGTCCCTCCGCGACTGGAACCGTGTGGAGGCCTTCTTCTCGAGCGAGACGATCGACATCGCGGCACTCGAGCCCTCCCGGCTGGAGTACCGGGACGTGCAGCTCGGTGCGTACGCCGACACGTTCGCGGCGGAGGAGGGAAGGATCACGGCGACCGACGAGGCCGCCCGCACGGCTGCCGTTCGGGAGAACCGGGCGACGGTGCGCCAGGGCGCTCAGGCCACCGTCGTCGCCGCCGGGATCGAGGGTGGGACCGCATTCGTCTCCGCGGTCCTCGACAAGCGCCGCGAAGGCACGAAGCTCAAGGAGTTCTCGGCCGACGACCGGAAGGACATCGCGAACGCCTCCGGTCTCGGCGCGGTGAAGGGCGGTGTCCGCGGTCTCACGATCTACTCACTCACCAATCTCACTGCGACGTCGGCCGCCACGGCGAACACGGTCACGACCGCCGCGCTGGGGATCGCGGGCCAGGCGAGCAGGCTGCGAGCGGGCGACATCTCCGAGATCGAGTTCATCGAGAACTCCGAGATCCTCTGCCTCCAGGCCGGCATCAGCGCGCTGTCCTCGGTCGTCGGGCAGGTGCTCATCCCGGTCCCCGTCCTCGGCGCCGTCATCGGCAACACCGTCGGCTCCGTCATGTTCAGCGTCGCGTCGTCCTCGCTCTCCGCCCGGGAAGAAGCGCTCATCGCCGGATATCTCGAGGATCAGCGCTCACTCGATCAACAGCTGGCCGCCGACTACGCCGATCTCCTGGCGAAGCTCGAGACGAGCATGCTGCACTTCATCGACATCCTCGACCGGGCGTTCTCTCCCGACATCGAGGTCGCGCTTCTCGGGGCGATCGACCTCGCGGCCCGAGTCGGGGTGCCCTCGGAGGAGATCCTGGACACCGACGAGAAGGTGAACAAGTACTTCCTCGACTAGGTGCCTGCGGGTCGGGGCGTCGTTCGTGGCGGGGGCGTTGTGCCGACCTGGTTCCACGGGTTCCGGATGGTGCTGCCGGTACGCCCGCCCCGCACCCCTCCTCACATCGCCGACCCCAGCGCGTCCCGCAGCGTCGCCCGCGCCCGCGCGTGCCGGCTCCGCACGGTCGCGGCGCGGAGGGACAGGATCTGGGCCGCCTCGGCGAGGGAGAAGCCGTCCCAGTAGACGAGGGTGATGATCTCCTGGTCGACGGGCTTCAGCTGCGCGATCGCGGCGCGAACGTCCTCCGCCGCGTCGTCGGCGGGTGCAGGCGGAGTGATGCGGAGCTCCTCCGCCAGCCGCTCGACCAGCGCGCTCCTCCGGGTCGCGGTGCGGCGCTGGCCCGAGAGCACCCGCCGGGCGACGCCGAACGCCCACATCCGCGCGCGCGTCTCGTCCTCGGGGATCGACCGCTCCTTCCGCCAGAGGATCAGGAGGGTGTCGCTGAGGAGGTCCGCGGCGTCCTCGGGGCTCGCCGTCCGCCGCGCGAAGTAGCGGAGCAGGTCCGGCGCCTCCCGCTCGACCAGGGCCGTGATCTCGGCCTCCCGGTCGCGCGCGGGGGAGCGGACGACGCTGCGCGCCATCGCAGGCGCCGCCTCGCCGGCGCTCATCACAGCTCTCCCGTGCAGTCGGTGCTGCCGCCCAGGCCGCCGTCGCCCTCGACGATCACGCCCTCGGGGATCGTGTCGAGGATGTGGTCGTCCGCCGCGGTGATCCAGGCCCGCCAGCGGATCGTCTCCTCCGAGAGGCCGGGGCCGTCGCTGTTCATGTCCGAGGCCAGCCAGGCGGGGTCGGTCGTGTAGGCCACCGCGTCGTCGTGGATCCGCTGGCCGACGCCGCTCCAGTCCTGCGCACGCAGGTAGTCGGTCGCGGAGGTGGTGACCTCGCGGTAGTCGATCTCGCCGTTGAAGTAATCGATCGAGCACGACACCGCTGCGCCGGAGTCGGTGGTGTAGCTGATCGGGATCGTGAAGTCGGGGACCGAGCGGACGTCGGTGCCGGCGCTGGTCGCCAGCACGAGACCCGGGACGAGGAGGACGGGAGCCGCCAGCCACCACGCCCTCGACCGCGCGGGACGGCGGGGCGCGCGTTCGCGGGTCTCGGCGATCACGCTGTGCAGGGCGGTGCGGACGCCGGGCGCCCGGTCGTCGGTCGCGGGGTCGCTGCGGGAGAGCAGGTCGTCGAGTGTGCGTCGCGTCATCGGGTCCATCCTTCGTCGGTCGGGCGTCTACCGAGTACGTGGCCGGGTGGGGCCCGAGCGTTGCACGGGACCTGACGGGAGGAGTGAGCCGAGGCGGTCGCGCGTGCTCACTTCGGGGACTCCTTCGCGAAGAGCCGTCAAAAGGCGCCATATTCGGCTTCACCCCGGTCCTTTTCTCATCGGTTATGGCCCCGACAAGGGGGGCTCACTTCTCTATGGCGAGAGGGAGGCCGACCTATACGTTCATCTTCGGAAGCCCGCGGGGAATGCGTGCTCCCCTCCGGAGTCTGGGGCCTCCGCACTCGCTGCGACATCCGTGTCGTTCGTCGTGTCGACGTTTCGCTCATCTCCACGATCGACAACACGACTGAGAAGCAGAACCATGGCTTTCACGACCCGGCGGCGCCGCCACTCACGGCACCGATCGCCGTCGCGCCTCGGAATGCGGGCCGTCGTCTTCGCGACGATCGGCGCTCTCCTCGTCGGCTCGTGGGGGCTCGGCGACGTCTCCGCCTCGTCTCCCGCTCAGGCCGCGAACCAGGCGGATCCGGTCGCCGGCGACGCCCCCGCCCTTCTCCCGACGCCGGTCGCACCGACACCGCCGACAGCCCCCGAGGCCGATCCGGCACCCGCTCCGTCGGCACCCACTCCGTCAGCGTCCGCCCCGTCGGCGTCCGCCCCGCCCGCACCCGCCGAGGCCGCGGAGTCGCCGAGTGCCACGGCGGAGGAGCCCGCTCAGGACGAGCCCGATCCCGCAGCGCCCCGCAGCGCCGCGCAGACGGAGCAGCCCGTCGAGCCGACGCCCGCCGGGTCGGCGCCCGCTCCCACGGCGGCCTCGGACGACGATCAGGAGTCGGACCGCGGCCCGCCCGCGACGGCGCGAGCAGCGGGAGGCTTCTCCACGCTCGCGGCCGGCGTCGCCGAGGCCCCGCGACAGGTGTGGACGGAGACCTTCGAGCAGGGCCTGACCGCCACCCCGAGCGCGCTCACCGCCTACGCGAACGGCCGCTACACGGCCGCCACCGGCTGGTCGACCGCCACGAACTGCACCGGCGTCCTGGTCAACTACACGGCGCCCTACCCCAACTCCGCCTTCTGCCCGACCCGGCCCCTCCTCACCGTCGGCACGGGATCGTCGGCCGCACGCGAGACCCGCCGCATGGCGGACGTCCTCGGACAGGTGGCGGCCGGAGTGCCGGGGTCCACCTCCAGCAGCGCCCCGGCCAACGGCTCGAACACCGGCACGCAGGCGAACCACGCCCTGGTCGAGTACCCGTACGCCGCCATCACCGGCGGCACGACCGTCGCCCAGAGCGCCGCGGGGATCGGCGTCTCCGCGCCCGCCGCCCGCTACTACGCCGTCGGCATGAACGCCGCCGGCGGGCAGTGCGGGACGAACAACGCGTCCCTCTCCCTCAACCTGGTCTCGGGCGGGTCCACCGTCCTCACAGGATTCGCGGCACCGGTCGTGCCCTGCGCCGCGACCGGCAGCGTGTTCTACACGTCCCCGACCCTCCCGCTGGTCGGCGGGCTCGGCGCGCTCGTGGATCCCGCGCTCCCCGCCTCCGCCCGCGCCGTCGCCTACACCGGCACGAGCACCGCGCTCCTCACTCCGGCGCAGATCGCCGCGGCCCAGGTGCAGCTCGTGAACACGGTCACCGGCACGGGAAGCGCCTTCGCCGTCGACGACCTCCGCGTGCTCGACGTCACCCCCGCGCTTGACGCGGCCTTCACGCAGGCCGTGCCGACCGCGACGGTGCCGACCACGCTGACCTACACGGTCACCAACACCAGCGACCTCCTCGCGAAGGCGGACTGGCGCTTCTCGACCGCTCTCCCGGCCGGCCTCGTCGTGGCCCCGACGCCGGCTGTCGGCGGGTCCTGCACCGACGTCACCGGAACGGCGTTCGCCGTGACCGCGGCCGCCGGATCCTCCTCCGTCTCGACCGTCGGCGGCGACCTCGCCGCGGGCGCGACCTCCTGCACGATCTCGGTGGACGTGGTGGCCGCCGCCGCCGGGACGTACAGCACCGGGACCACGACTCCCACCGGCCTCATCGCCTCCGCCCCCACGTCGGTGACGATCCAGGCCGCGACGACCCTCACCGTCCGGAAGAACCTGCCGGTGCGCAGCGCCACGGGCGACCAGTTCACGCTCTCGGTGCGCAGCGGCACGACGGTCCTCGCGTCGGCGACCACCACGGGCACCGCCACCGGGATCCAGGCCGCGCAGATCAGCCGCCTCACCGTGCAGTCCGGAGCGACGTACACGATCGCCGAGGCGCAGACCGCGGGCGCGGGCCTGGGGTACTCCAACAGCTACGAGTGCTCGCGCGGCGGCACGGTCATCGCCTCCGGAGCCTCCGCCGCAGGGTCGATCACGATCCCCAGCGAGGCGGGAGCGGAGGTGCTCTGCACCTTCACGAACACCGTGCAGACGCCGCGCCTGTTCTGCGACACCGGCCGCTTCTACTCCCTCACGGCGGCCGGCGCCCTGCAGCAGGCCGACATCGTCACGGGATCCCTGACCTCGATCGGCAGCTGGTCGGGGACCGCCGAGGCCAACGCGCTCGGCGTCGGCGCGAACGGCGCCTTCGCGTACGCGCTGGACCGCTCGTCCGACGCGACGGACGTCGACGCCGTCCTCAAGTGGACGCCGGAGGCGGGCTTCCAGAGGATCGCGAACAGCGCGTACACGACCGTGGCCGGCGGAGCGCAGGTGACCGGCAGCATCGTCGCCGGCGCGGTCGACCTCCGGACGGGCCGGTACCTGTTCGGCAGCTTCGCGAGCGGCCAGTTCTACATCTGGAGCTTCACGGAGGCGAACCCCGTCGCCACCCGGTTCGCCCTCGTCGGCTCCTTCCCCACCTCCGGAACCCCCAACGGCAACGGCGACATGGCGTTCGACGCTCGCGGCAACCTCTACGTCGTCGGCGCGGGCTCGGTCAACAACGCCAGCAGCGCTGCGATCTTCACCGTGCCGGCCGACGCCCTGGCCGCGGCGACCGGCGGCACCCTCCCGGTGAACACTTCGATCGCGAAGGCCGTGACGGGGACCGACGCCGCCTTCGCCAACATCAACGGCATCGCCTTCTCGCCGCGTGGAACCGTCTACCTCGCCAACGGCGACGTCGCCGCCGCGAACGGTGTCCCGGCCATCCCCGGCAGCGCGTACGAGTTCGACGCCACCACCTGGACCCGCGTCAGCGGCACGCCGCGCGTGAGCGTCAACGCCGTCGACCTCTCCGGCTGCTCCTCGCCGGCCACGATCACCGTGCAGAAGAGCGTGGTGGGCCGCCTGGCCGCGGCGGACCAGTTCCAGCTCACGGCCGCCGCCGGCTCCCCGGCGTCGCCGTTCGCCACGGCCACCACCACCGGCGCCACCACCGGCCGCCAGACCGCGCAGATCGGCCCCTTCCCCACTCCGATCAACAGCACGGTGACGGTCTCGGAGGCGATGGCCGCGGGCTCCGCCTCCCCGATCACCGCCTACACGAGCATCTACGAGTGCTACGCGGACGGCGTGCGGGTGAGCACGGGCTCGAACCCGACCGGGACGGTCACCCTCCCGAACCGGCTCGGCGTCAACGTCACCTGCACCTTCTTCAACTCCCCGCGCCCCGCCTCCACCGTGCGGATCACCAAGACGATCCGGGACGCCTCCGGCACGACCCGCCCCGGCGTGGACTGGACCGTGGGCACGACCGCGACGGCCACGGCGGGCACCGTCGCCCTGCTGCCGGAACAGTCGCCCCGCCAGCAGACGGACGCGGCGGGCCAGGCCGCCTGGATCGTCCTGTTCGGCACGGAGGCGTCGCGGGCGACGCTCACCGTCTCGGAGGTGCAGCAGACGGGCTTCGCGTTCGTCAGCGGCGCCTGCACGGTCAACGGCGCCGCCCGGGCGACCACGTTCTCGCAGTCGGGGACCGTCATCAGCGCGAGCCTCACCGGCATCGCCTCCGCGGCGGTCGTCGAGTGCTCGATCGTGAACCGGCCCACGGCCTCGCTCACGCTCGTGAAGACGGTGAGCTCCGGCAGTGCGCTGCCCAGCGACTTCACGCTCAGCGCCACCGGGCCGACCGGCGCCCTGCCCGGCCCGACCGGCCGCGCAGGCTCCGCGGGCGTGTCGGCGATCCCCGTCACCCCGGGTGCCGCCTACCGGCTCGCCGAGACCGGCGGTTCCGCGACCTATGTGCAGACCGCACCCTGGCAGTGCCGCACCGACACCGGCGCCGCCCTCACCGTGAGCGCGGCCGGAGACGTGACCCCGACGAACGGCGCCGCCGTCACCTGCACCGTGGACAACGCCAGCGCGACGATCACCCTGGTCAAGCAGGTCCTGCGCCCCCAGACCGGCTTCCAGGCGGCCGACTGGCGCGTCACCGCGACGCCCGCCGCACTGGCCGGAGCGACGCTCCCGACGGAGACCCGGGCCGGCGCGGAGTACGCCGCCGCGGGCAACCCGGCGAGCACCTTCGAGGTGCGACCGGGCCACGGCTACACGCTGTCCGAGGCGGCGACGGATCCGACCCGCCGCCTCGCGTACCAGGAACTGCGTCTCGAGCGCCTGACCGGGACGACGTGGTCCCCGGTCGCCTCGCGGACGATCACGGCCCCCACGGCCGGTCAGACCGCGGTCTACCGCTTCGTCAACGCCCCCGTGGACCCCACACGCCTGCCGCTGACCGGTGGCGCCAGCACCGACGCGTTCCTCCTGGGCGGGGGGTCGGTGCTCACTCTCGCACTCGGCCTCCTCCTCTGGGAGCGGCGCCGGAGGCTGCGAGGCCCCTCCCGGTGACGCCCCGACCGAGAGCCCCGGCGCTCTCCCGCAGACCCCTTCCCGCACACCTTCGACTCCACGACACCAGCACTCACGACCTCAGTAGGAGAGATCACATGTCCCGCTCACTCACCAGGCGGCTCGCCGCCGCAGCCGGCGTCCTCGCGCTGAGCGCTGCGGCGGTCTTCACCGCCGTCGCGCCGGCGTCAGCGGTCACGCTGCCCGGCAACATCGACCCGACCATCAGCCGCACCCTCACCGTGCACAAGCTCGCGCTGGGCTCCAACAACGGCCAGGCGATCGGCACCGGCCAGGAGATCACGGTCCCCGGTGACGCGCTGCCCGGCGCCGTGTTCACCGCCGCGCGCGTCCAGGGCGTCGACCTCACCACGCCCGACGGCTGGAACCAGGTCGCGAACCTGACCCCGGGCACCGCCGCGACCCGTGTCACCGCCGCCGACACCTTCACCGCCACCAGCGGCACGGACGGCGAGGCCGTGTTCAACAACGGCGCGAGCATGCCGCTCGGCCTCTACCTCGTGACCGAGACCCAGCTCCCCGCCGGAGCGACCAACGGCGCGGCGCCGTTCCTCGTGACTCTGCCGTTCCCGACGGGCCCGACCGGTGCGCCGGCGAACCAGTGGATCTACGACGTCCACGTCTACCCCAAGAACGCGGTCACGGAGCTCACCAAGACGCGCGTCCCCGCGGCGGCGAACTCGGTCGAGGCGCGCAACCCCGACCTCATCCGCTGGGCCATCGCCTCGGACGTCCCGGTGCTCGCCACCGGTGACACGCTGGACGCGTTCACCCTCACCGACACGCTCCCCGCCGAGCTGACCTACCTGCCGACCGGACCGGCCGGCGTCGCGCCCACCGGCATCACGGTGACCAGCGCCGCGGGCACCGCGCCCGCACCGGCGTTCATCGCGAACACGGACTACACGCTCGGCTACGACGCCGCGACCCGGAACGTGACGCTGAACTTCTTGCAGTCCGGCCTCACCAAGCTCCAGGGCCTGCAGGGCGGCGTCGTCACCCTCACGGTGCTCACCCGCGCCACCGCCATCCCGGCCAACGGCATCATCACCAACTCGGCGACGAGCGTCGTGAACGGGGCCACGGAGACGGTCACCGGCAGCACCCCGATCGGTCAGCTGACCGTGTACGCCTACCAGAACAACGGCGCCAACCGCGTGCCGCTCGCGGGTGCGGTCTACCAGGTGTTCCTCACCGAGAACGACGCCAACCTCGGCCAGAACCCGGTGTTCATCAACGGCAACCAGAATTGGACGACCGGAGCGAACGGCATCGTCGAGATCCCGATCATCACGCCGGGCAACTACTACGTCCGCGAGCTGACCCCGCCAGCCGGATTCCGTCTGCCCACCCCGGCCCAGGTGCTGACGCAGGTCGTCGCCGGACCGAGCTCGGCCACCGCGCCGATCCAGAACTACGTCGAGTTCCTCCACACCCAGGTGCCGGCGTTCGCCCTGCCCCTCACCGGTGGCGGCGCGCAGTGGTTCACCCTCGGTGGAGGCGCGCTCCTCGCCCTCGCGATCGGTTCGGGCCTGATCGCCTCGCGCCGCCGCACCGCGCTGGCTGCTCAGACCGCGGAGTAACGTCACACCATGACGAAGTCGAATGCGGGGCACCCGTCGGGTGCCCCGCATTCCTCTGTCTCCAGCCCTTTTCCTCCGCGGAGGCGGATCCACCGCCGGCCGCGGTGGCGGCTGCCGATCGCCCCGCTGGTCATCGCGCTCATCAGCCTCTCGGGAGTGGCGCTGCTGCTGTACCCTGTCGCCGCCAGCTGGCTCAGCGCCGTCGAGCAGGCGCGCGAGATCGACTCACTCACGCAGGACATCACCGACCTCGGCGCCGAGACCCTCCGGCAGAACCTCGTCGAGGCCCGCGCCTACAACCAGAGCCTCAGCGGAGGCGGCGCCGCCGTCGCCGCGAACGAGCGCCTCCCCCTCGCCGACGACGAGCAGGTCGCCGACCGCGAGCGCTACTCCTCCCTCCTGCGCGGCGACGCCGAGGGACTGATGGCCCGGATCCGGATCCCCGCCATCGACGTGGACCTGCCGATCTTCCACGGCACGAGCGACGCCGTCCTCGAGCGCGGCGTCGGCCACCTCGAGGGCACCGCCCTGCCGGTCGGCGGTCCCTCCACCCACTCGGTGCTCACCGGCCACCGCGGCCTCGCCTCGGCCGAGCTCTTCACCCACCTCGACCGCGTCGACGTCGGCGACACCTTCACCATCGAGGTCTACGGCGAGGTGGTCACCTACCGCGTGCGCGAGACGCTGGTCGTCGAGCCGGAGGACACGCAGAGCCTCCTCGTGCAGCCCGGCCAGGACCTCCTGACCCTCGTCACCTGCACCCCGCTCGGGATCAACACCCACCGCATCCTCGTCACCGGCGAACGGGTGATCCCGACGCCGCAGTCGGACGTGGACGCGGCGGGGGAGTCGCCCGACGTCGCCGGGTTCCCGTGGTGGGCGGTCGCGGCCGGAGGCGCTGTGGTCGCCGCCGGAGTGTACGTGTGGTGGGCGGGGCGGCCGGCGCGCGGCGCGTGGGTGCCGGTGGTGGTCGATGGCGAGGAACGCGACAGAGTTCCTGCGGATCTGTGAGGCGAGGGGGCGCGGATCCCCGCTGTCCTGCTCCGGTCGCCTCGGCGCCGTGCTGTCCCCGTCAGCGGGATCGCGGCTGTGCGGGCCCGGTCAGGCGGGGCGCCACTCCTCGAGGAACTCGGCGACCGTCTTCGTCTCGAGGTCGAGCTCGACCTGCCCGAGCAGATAGTGGGGGTCGGTGAGGTCGGCCTTCACGCGGATGATCTCCGCGCCGGTGTCGAGGCGGAGGACGACGAGGTCGTAGGGCGCGAGGAATCCGCTGCCGAGCGCCATGTCGATGGTGAGGCGGAGCCGCCCGAAGCGCCGCAGCTGCAGCTCGGCGCGGAGGTGCTCGGCGGCGACCTCGGGGGCGTCGGGAGTGGGGTCGGGCATGGGGGAGACGGTACCGAAGCGACCGGGGCGGACCCTAAGTGACAACAAAGGCGGCCGCAGGAGTTCGTTGTAGGTCGCTCTGCGTCAGTCTCCACCGGCGAGGAATCGACTCGCTCGCTGTTCCCTCGCTGCGCACGTAGTAGATGTCGGAGTGGGTCAGTAGCCTATCTACCGGGCGAAAATGATTCTCGCACTGAGAGACATTGTGGCTCGAACGCTCCGGCGATGGGGACATGTAATGAGACTGAATCACGTCTCGGGCGACGACGATTTGAAGGAGACACCTTGTGAAGGCTGTGGACGCGAATCTGCTGGAGCTGTTGAAGAAGGCTGATCGTTTCGTCGTACCGATTTACCAGCGCGTGTACTCCTGGGGCGAGGAAGAGTGCGGATAGCTCTGGACCGACATAACGCGGGCCGGAGCCCGGGACGGGCTCAGCAGTCACTTCACGGGCTCGATCGTCTACATCGAGCGAGGTCAGGGCACCAGGACATCGAGCGAGCCTGACCTCCTCATCGATGGGCAGCAGCGCGTAACGACGGTGACGTTGCTGCTCGCGGCCCTGGCTTCTCGTCTGGACGAGTTACCCGAGGAGGAGCGGGAGGCGATGGCGGGGTTTGCTCCGCAGAAAATCCGCGGGCTGTACCTGACGAACCAATTCGAGTCGGGGGACAGTTTCTTCAAGCTGATCCTGTCGCAGCGAGACAAGGAGGCGCTGAAGGCCGTCATCCGATACGCGCCGCTGCCAGCGTCAGATTCCCGGATGATCAGCAACTACCTCTACTTCGTGGGTCTACTGCGCGGAGCCTCCACTGACGTCATCGTCGACGTGTGCCGTGGCCTGGCCAAACTCGTCGTGGTCGACGGGAAGCTGACCCGGGGCACCGATGATCCGCAGCTCGTCTTCGAGTCGATGAACGCAACCGGCAAGAAGCTGTCCCAAGCCGATCTGGTCCGGAACTTCGTGATGATGGATTTGACGCCTTCTGAGCAGGAGCGTCTCTACGAGGACTACTGGTTCCCGATGGAGCGGCAGTTCCAGGGAGAAGACGAAGGCCGGTTCGACGAGTTTGTGCGTCACTTCCTCATCGTGAAAACCCTCGCGATTCCGCGCATCGACGAGATCTACGACGCGTTTAAAAGCTACGCCTTCGACCAGGAGCGAGACGGGACCACCCGCGATCAGCTGGTAATTGACCTGAGCCACCACGCCGGCTGGTTCGCTGCCATGGCACTCGGCGCGGAGACGAACCCGGCTCTGGCGAAGCGCTTTCGCGAGCTCGACCAGTTGGCCACCGTCGCCTACCCCTTTCAGCTGCGCCTGTACGCGGACTACGTCGCAAGCGTCCTCGACAGTCGAGCGTTCGTTGACGTCCTCGACGCGATCATCGCGTACCTGTTCCGCCGCGCCGTATGCCGGATCCCCACGAACAGCTTGAACAAGACCTTCGCGACCCTCGCCTCCGCCATCGACACGGAGCACTACGTCGAGAGCGTCTGCAGCCGTCTCCTGACGCTCCCGGACTACCGGCGATTCCCCACGAACGAGGAGTTCGAGGAGGCCCTGAAGACCTCGGACATGTATCACCTGAAGCGGCTCGGCTACTTCTTCCGCGAGATGGAGAACCGCGGCCGGAAGGAAGAAGTCTCCACGGCGGAGTACACGATCGAGCACATCATGCCCCAGCACGTCACCCGCGCCTGGCAGCAGGAGCTCGGCGCCGACTGGGAAGCCGTGCACGACCGTTACCTTCATACGCTCGGAAACCTCACCCTGACCGGCTACAACCCGGAGTACGCCGACCGGCCGTTCCATGAGAAGCGAGACATGCTCGGCGGCTTCCGCGACAGCCCTCTCCGCCTCAACAAGGGACTCGGACAACTCGAGAGATGGAGAGCAGCCCACATCGAGCAACGCGCCGCCTCACTCGCCGCGCAAGCGGTAGCCATCTGGGCCATCCCTGCATCCGAGGAGACGGTCCTCGCTCAGTACCGGGAACGGTTCAGCGACTCCCGACGATTCGACTGGTCTCAAGCGCACTCCATCCTTAAGGCTCTCCCCGCCGGGCGCTGGACGAGCTACAACAACCTCGCCGAAGCGGTCGGCACTGGCGCACAAGCCATGGCACGGCACCTGGCCGCATGCAGCAGGTGCGAGGACGCCTACCGAGTGCTGACATGGGACGGCACCCTCGCTGAAGAATTCCGCTGGCCCTACGCCGAAGACGGGCGCGACCCCGCAGACGTGCTGACGGCGGAGGGGGTCACCTTCGCGGGAGGACGTGCTGACCCAGAACAGCAAGTCTCAGCCGAGGAACTTTTAGCGCTCATCGGTGAGGACGAGCGGTGAACTCCCGCCGTGCTCGAAAGAATCACCGCTCGCACTCCATCGCCAGAGCGTTTCGTGTCTGACGTGTCAGATAGGTTGTCTGCATCATGAGAACCGCGCAAGCAACGTTGCCGTACGTGCTGAACCGGCGGGGTCATCTGCCCTACGCCCGTTACCCGTCAGGCGCCTGTGGATCAAGCCAGGGCATCGGGCGACAAGGTGTGATGGCACCTTCATCGGGTTGGCCAGCGCGTGGCGTCTGACCTAACGCCGCACCAGGCGAAGTATTACGCCCATGAGCTGCAGCGCAGTTACGCCAACGACCACGTTGGCAAGCTCGCCGGCTTGCTGTTCGATGCCCAGGTGGAGCCGAAGCCCCACCAGATTGATGCGGCACTGTTCGCGTTGCAGACGCCATTCTTGCCGGGTGTGATCCTCGCGGATGAGGTCGGGTTGGGTAAGACCATCGAGGCGGGCATTGTCATTTCGCAGTACTGGGCGGAGCGGCGACGCAACATCTTGATCGTCGCTCCGTCGAGCCTGCGGCAGCAGTGGCAGCAGGAGCTGTACGACAAATTTTTGCTGCCGTCCGCCATCCTTGACGCGAACATTAAGGACTCCCTGCTCGCTCAGACGGGCGGCCCTTCGGCGCAGGTGTTGATCTGCTCGTACGAGTTCGCACTTCGCCACGAAACCGCCCTACTCAAGGCATGGGATCTCGTGGTGGCGGACGAGGCGCACAGGTTGCGCAACAACTGGACGGGTAAGGCGAAAGCTGCCGAAGCGATTGCGCACATCGTTCAGGGCGCGCACAAAACGGTGCTGCTGACAGCGACGCCGCTGCAGAACAAGCTCGAGGAGCTGTACGGGCTGGTGTCGATCTTCGACCCGAACTACTTCTACTCGCTCGATGCGTTCCGGGAGCGGTACGTCAAGAATCGCGACCTGGGCGGGGACGATGACCTGGTCGAGCGAGTCGCAACGGTCTCAAAGCGGACGCTACGGCGTGACGCCGACAAGTACGTTCACTTTACCAAACGTCTGCCACTGACGGTCGAGTTCGCCCCCTCGCAAAATGAGGTGCGTCTCTACGATCTGGTGAACGACTACCTGCAGCGTGACGAGCTGTTCGCGTTCGCTGGTAGCCAACGTCACCTCGCTGCCCTGATCATCCGCAAGCGCCTTGGATCATCGACGTATGCCGTCGCGAGCACGCTGGAGAACATTGCCAGCCGTCTCGCGGATGAGGTGGCCGCCGGTCAGCGCCGCGATGGACGTGGCGGTCTGGTAGTGGCGGACTTCGCTGCCGATGACGAGATCACGAGTGAGGAGCTGGAGGAGGCCGAGGAAATCGAGGGAACACGCACCGGTTCCCATACATCATCGCTACCGCTGGACGAGTCGCTCCTGGAGGCGATGAGAGCTGAGGTTGCCGAGCTGCGCGAGTACGCGGCGCTTGCCCGTTCGATCTCGGAGAACCAGAAGGCTGTGAAGCTCGGTGAGGCGATCGACCTCGGCTTCGAGCGGTTACGAGAGCTAGCTGCGCCGGAGAAGGCAATTATCTTCACCGACTCGACCAAGACGCAGGAGTACATCGCCCGCTCGCTCAAGGAAGCCGGTCGCGGCAAAGGGCTCGTGCTGTTCAACGGCTCGAATAACGCGCCCGAGCAGTCAGCGATCTACCAGGCCTGGCTGAAGAAGAACAAGAACGGCGACCTGATCACTGGCATCCCGGCGGTCGATCGGCGCAAGGCGCTCGTGGACTACTTCCGCACCGAGGGCACGATTATGATCGCGACCGAGGCTGCGGCAGAGGGCATCAATCTCCAGTTCTGCTCGATGCTCGTCAACTACGACTTGCCCTGGAACCCGCAGCGTGTCGAGCAACGCATCGGCCGGGTGCACCGCTTCGGACAGAAGCACAACGTCGTGGTCGTGAACTTCTCGAACAAGGGGAACCGCGCCGAGCAGCGAATCCTCGAGCTGCTGACGAACAAGTTTCAGCTGTTCTCGAGCGTGTTCGGCGCCAGTGACGAGGTGCTCGGTGCGATCGAGGACGGGCTGGACTTCGAGAAGACGATCAGCGATATCCTCACCCGATGCAAGACCGCCGACGAGTTGGATTCTGCGTTCCGAGAGCTTGAGGGGCAGTACGCGATTGAGATCTCGCGCGAGATGGCCAGCGCCAAGGCGAAGGTCTTCGACAACCTCGACCCCCACGTCCAGGATCGCCTCAAGGCATATGACACGCAGTCCGGCGAAGTGCTCAACAAGTTCGAGCGCCTGCTGCTCGCGGTGACCCGGTACGAACTTGACGAGTACGCCACCTTCGAGGGCGACGGCCGCACGTTCACCCTCAACGAGTCACCAGTGCAGGACGCACCGACTGGGCGCTACTTCTTCAAGTCGCAGCCACTCGACCACGGCCACCAGTACCGCTACGCAAGCCCGCTCGCCCAGCACGTCATTGGCACGTCGAAGACACACGAGACCCCAGCACGGGAGCTTACCTTCTCGCTCGGACAGTCCAAGCGCGTCACCAGCGCGATCCGCGCACTCAAGGGCGCCAGCGGAGAGCTAACCGTGAGCCTGACAACCTTCCGCATGAAAGCGCGCGATGAAGACGTCTCCGAGTCCTACATGCTCGCCGGTGCACTGACCGATAACGGCCAGTGGCTCGACGAGGAGTACGTCGCGGACATGCTCGACCTGACCTGTGCATCAGTCAGCCAGCAGCCCGTAGAAATTGACGCGGGACGCTATACGCTGCGCCTCGCGGCGCGACGGACCGAGCTGGAGAAAGAAGTTCAGGGGCGTAACTCGCGCTACTACGACCAGCAGGAAGAGCTAGTCTACCGCAACCAGCAAGATCGCAAGGCCGAGCACGAGGGCAAGATCCGCGACCACCGGGCCAAGGAGAAAGAAGCCCGCAAGCTCGCGCGTCAGGCCGACGATCCATTGGAGCAGCTACGGCTCAAAAAGGACGCCCGTAAGTGGGAGCAACGCGCCGAAGAAGCCGACGAAGACTTCCGCGAGACGCGAAAAACGCTCCGTGCCGAGGCCGACAAGTACCTCGAACTGATTGAGCAGTCGCTCCAGGGAACCCACGAAACCGAGCACTTATTTACAATTCGCTGGCGTATAGCAGCATAGGCCACGGGCAAGTCACGAACTCGACAGAACCGCTGATAACAGGAAAGAGAAGCGCCTGAATGACTGACGACATCTATGAAACATCATCTGCCACCCCTGAATTTCAGACCGAGCTGGTAGCGCAGCTTGCCGATCTAATCCCTGAGGCTATTGCTGACGGTAAAGTGGATATTGAAAAGCTCAAGGAACTGCTCGACGGCGACGTAGCCGACGGCAGCGAGCGGTTCGGACTATTCTGGCCTGGCAAAAAGCGCGCGCTCCGCGCGGCGCAGGAACCGACCACGGCGACTCTCAAGCCGGACTTCGAGAACTCGAAAAACTGGGACACGACGCAAAACGTCTTCATTGAAGGCGACAACCTCGAAGTGCTTAAAATTCTCCAAAAGCATTATCATGCCAAGATCAAGCTTATCTACATCGACCCTCCGTACAACACTGGCAACGATTTTGTCTATCCGGACAAGTACAAGGAGGGCCTCGACTCCTACCTGGAATGGACGCGCCAGGTCAACGATGAGGGGAAGAAGGTCACGACTAACGCCGAGACAGAGGGGCGCTACCACTCCAATTGGCTCAACATGATGTACCCGCGCCTCAAGCTGGCACGTAATCTTCTCAAGGATGACGGTGTGGTCGTCATCCATATTGACGAGCACGAACACGCGAATCTCGAAAAACTTTTGAACGAGATCTTCGGCGAAGGATGCAATCTCGGCTCGATCGTCTGGGACAAGCGCAACCCGAAGGGTGATGCGACAGCCGTAGCGCAGCAGCACGAGACGATCATGCTGTTCTGCCGGAATCGCGAGGCTTTCAAGCAGGCCGGCGACTTAACCCGACCCAAGGCGAACGCCCAAATGATGATTGAGGCAGCTGCGAGGGCTACTGCTGATGCAGGAGGTGTTAACGACATTTCGCGCAAGCAGTATCGTGGGTGGCTCAAACAACATGCCACGCTCACCGGGGGTGAGGCCGCTTACAATCAGATTGATGACGATGGAAATGTCTATCGCCCGGTCTCGATGGCCTGGCCCAATAAGAAGAAGGCGCCTGATGATTACTTCGTTGCGCTGATTCACCCCCTGACGGGCAAGCCCTGTCCGGTTCCTGAGCGTGGTTGGCGTAATCCTTCATCAACGATGAGGGCGTTGCTTGAGGCTGACCAGATCTTGTTTGGGCGCGATGAAACGACGCAGCCAACCCGCAAGTACTTGTTGAAGGACAATATGTACGAGAACGTTGCATCCGTGCTGTATCACGCAGGCAGCGACGATGCGCTTCTTGCAGAGATGGGTATTCCGTTCGACACGCCGAAGCCGGTTGACGTGGCCCAGCGTCTGATTCAATCCGTGACCCGCGGCACCGACATCGTATTCGACTTCTTCGCTGGGTCAGGGACGGCAGCTCATGCGGTGATGAGCCTCAATGCTCGTGATGAAGGCGCCCGGAGGTGGATCGTTGTGCAACTGCCCGAGCCGACCCCGCCGGGTTCGGAGGCTAGAGCCAAAGGATTCGACTCGGTAGCAGCCATTGCTCACAAGCGGATCGACCTCGCGGGCGATCGCGTGGGCGCCGATCTCGTGGGGCAGTCGGTCGATGCTGGATTCCGTGTGTACAAGCTCGCGGAAACCAATTTTTCGAAATGGCGGCTCTCAAGTGATGTGGAGGAGGGCGCGTTGCAGCAGCACCTTCTCAGCCTCCGCGATAGCGCGACCGACAACGCGACTGCCGATGAATTGCTAACTGAAATCCTTCTCAAGCAGGGCTACTCGCTGACCGAGGCGGTGTCGTCTGCCGTCATTAACGGCCTCGATATTCGGCTTGTGCGTGATCGTGACGGCGACGTTGCCGTGCTCGCGTACCTAAACGAGCACGTAAAGCCGACACTTGAGCAGCTCCGAACACTCGTCGATGAGACGCCGACGCGAATTATCGTGCTCGAGGATGCGTTCCAGGGCGATGACGAACTTAAGACAAATTTGGTCCAGCTCGCGAAGAGCAAGGGCGTCGAGCTGTGGACGGCGTGATGGAGGGGTCTGGGTTTCAGTTCGACGCCAGTCAGCCGTATCAGTTGGACGCGATTGCGTCAGTGGTCGACCTGTTCGATGGGCAGCCGAGGGATTCGGAAAAGCTGGTCACTGCGTTGCGCGGTGTAGCGGCACTGCCTGACTCGGGACAAACGGCGCTCGACATTGACCTCACACAAGAGGTCGGTGCGATCGGCAACACCCTATTGCTCGATCGAGACCTGATCCTTGCAAACCTGCAGTGCGTGCAGGACCGAAATGGCCTGGAGGTCGCGCCGGAGCTTACGGGCGATGCGCTCGACTTCGATGTCGAGATGGAGACCGGCACCGGCAAAACCTATGTCTATCTGCGCACAATCTTCGATCTGGCTGTCCGGTACAGCTTCACGAAGTTCGTCATTCTTGTGCCGAGCGTCGCAATCCGCGAGGGTGTCAGCACGAGCATCCGGCTCATGCGCGAGCACTTCGAAAACCTCTACAAGCCGCGGGGCATAACCTTCGACTCGTCGATTTACAGCGGCAAGAGCGCTGAGGAGGTGCAGGCTTTCGCGACGTCGACAAACGTGCAGATCCTCATCATGACGATCGATTCGATCCGCGGTAATTCCAACACCCGCGTCATTCATCAGACGCGCGACAAGCTGAACGGCCTGCGCCCGATTGACTACCTCAAGGCGACACGCCCGGTCGTGATCATGGATGAGCCGCAGAACATGGAGTCGCAGCTCTCGCAGTCGGCGGTCGGTGAGCTCGCCCCGGTTTTCACGTTGCGCTACAGCGCGACCCACAAGAAGCAGCGCAACGTTGTCTACCGGCTTGACCCGGTCGACGCCCACGACCTTGGATTGGTTAAGCAGATTGTTGTGGCCGAGGTGGCGCAACAGGGCGCGGACGCGACGCGGTATATAAAGCTGGTCGAGGTGCGGCGTGAACCGTCGTGGTCGGCCCGACTGGAGCTGTCCTGCCGCAAGGCAGATGGCTCGCTTGAGCGCCGCATCGTGAGCGTGAAACCGCACCAGGAGCTATCGGACCTGCGCCTCACGAACAACCCGATCTACGAGGGCTGGCGCATCAATGAGGTGAGCATTGAGCCCGCCTACGTCGACCTCACGTCGCACGGCTTCCTCTATGAGGGCGAGAGCATCGGAGCCTCGGCCGGCGCGATCTACAAGGAGATGATCCGCGAGACCGTCCGCGAGCACCTCCGCAAGGAGTCGATGCTCCGCGCCAAGGGCATCAAGGTGCTCAGTCTCTTCTTCGTCGACAAGGTCGCCAGCTACCTGGGCGACGGCACGAGCAACGACGACGCGAATGGTGACTTCGTGCAGTGGTTCGACGAGGTCTTCATCGAGGAGCGCGCGAAGTCCACACGCTACCAAGAACTGTTGCCGCAGACGCCGAGCGAGCTTCGCCGCGCGTACTTCTCACAGATCAAGCGCGGCAAGACGACGACCTTCCAGGACTCGTCCGGCACGACGAAAGCCGATGACGACGCATACGAACTGATCATGCAGCAGAAGGAACGGCTGCTCGATGAGGACGAGCCCGTACGGTTCATCTTCAGTCACTCGGCCCTGCGCGAGGGCTGGGACAATCCGAACGTCTTCCAGATCTGCACTCTGCGCGAGATGGGTGCCGAGACCGAGCGCCGTCAGACGCTCGGACGTGGCCTGCGCCTGCCCGTTGCAAAGACCGATGGTGGTTACACCCGTGTCGCCGACCGTGGTGTCGCGACGCTGACAGTCGTCGCGAACGAGTCGTACACGAAGTTTGCGGATGCACTCCAGCGCGAGTATAAGGACGCCGGCGTCGAGATCGGCCGGGTGCGCCGAGCCGAATTTTCGAAGATCCCGCTGCAGGACGAGAACGGAGCGCTCACCGACGACAAATTCGGCTACCAGCGCTCCGTCCTCGTGTGGGAGCACCTCAAGAACAAGGGCTTCATAGACAAGGACGCCGCGGTCACCTCAAAGTTCCAGCCGAACCAGCTTGGCTTCGACCTTGGACTTCCAGTCGACTTCGCGTGGGCTGAGTCCATCATCATCGAGCTGGTTGATCGCGCGAATATCGGCAAGTACGTCAGGTCGGTCAGCAAGCGCCAGCCGCGAGTGCTCAACAAGCAGCTCTACTCGAACCCGGAGTTTGAGGAGTTCTGGGAGAAGATTGGCCAGAAAACAACTTACCGTGTCAGGATCGACCGTGACGAGTTGATCAATGCCGCCGTCAAGGCGATCCGGGAAGCGCCGAAAATCGATGCGTTGCGTATCCAGGTTACGCGCGCCGGAGTCAAGGTGCTTAGAGGCGGCGCAAAGGGCGAAGAACTCGGCACCCGCTCGGCGGACCTTAGGGGTAGCTACGACCTGCCAGACATCATCACGGAGCTGCAGGAGTCCACGTCTCTCACCCGCAAGACCATTGTCGAAATCCTGATCGGCAGCGGTCGGCTGGGCGAGTTCATCGGCAACCCGAACGATTTCATTACCATGACCAAGCGCGTCCTCCAGAGTGAGCTGGCGAAGATCGTAGTCGACGGCATCCAGTACGCGCGGATTGCAGGATCGGTCTACGAGTTACGGGAGTTGCAGCGGGATGGCGAGGCGGAGAAGGAGCGCTTCCTCGACCAGATGTATAAGGTGCAACACACCCAGAAGACCGACTTCGACTACGTCGTTATCGACTCGGACGTGGAGCGCCAATTCGCGGAGCTGCTCGACTCCCGGGAGGACATCAAGCTGTTCATGAAGCTGCCCGCCAAGTTCAAGATCGACACTCCGGTCGGCCCGTACAACCCTGACTGGGCGATCATCAAGCAGGAGGACGGCGAGGATCGGATCTACATGATTCGCGAGACGAAGAGCACACTCGACGACTCGAAGCTGCGCCCAACCGAGCTCGCCAAAATCAAGTCAGCCAAGCGTCACTTCGAGGCCATCGGTATCGAAAACTACGCACGCTCTGTTCCCCAACAGTGGTCGCTATAGCGAGTCCCGTCGAGCCAGAGCGTTTCGAACTGTAACGGAGCCCGACGACACGTCTCGGATCCTTCGGGATGTGAGACGTCTCGTCGGTCTGCGCCGCGCCCGCGCCCTTGGCCCGGTGCTCGCGCGAGGCCGTCGGTCTCGCAACTATGGCGCGCTACCGCGGGGTGTGCCGATCACGTAGCTCTCCGTTGTGAGACAGTCGCCGCTGCTCGGCCTCTGGTCGCCGCCTTGGAAAGCATTAGCTTCCTGGGCCTCGCGGTCGCCTCACGGGCGAAGCCCGAGCGCTCGTCGGATCTCGGGCGCACGTTTGTCTCGGCAAGGCGTCTCGTGGCGGGACGTCTCGCTTTGGGTTCGCGAGGGGGTTTCTGAGGCGGAGCCGCACCACAGTTGCTTGGCCTCGGGCGCACGTCCGATAGATCGTTGCGCTCGGCTGCACCTCGACGCGCCCGTCGCTGTTGGGATCCAACAGCTGCAAGCTCTGCGTCGTGGACCCGGGGAGCAAGGTCGTAGTCGAGCGCTCTGGATGAGGATGCGCCTCGAGTGAGCCGAGGGGCAAGTCGGTGCCTTCGCGTGTTGCATCAGCCGATTCAGCCGGATCTTGATCGCTCTACTCCCGCCGCCACCCTGCTGAGGGAGCGCGGGTCACCCGACCGTCCTTTGTGCTGCGTCGGGAGCGTCAGTGTGCCCTTGCGCGAGGGAGGGAGCCCGTCGCGTCGCGCGCCGTCACCCTTCTACTTCCGCCGGTTCAGCACCTTCGTCCCCACCCCCGCGATTGCCGCTCCGACGACAGGTGCCACGATGAACACCCACACCTGCCCGAGCGCATCCGGCCCCGCGAACGCCGCGGCAGCGATCGACCGTGCCGGGTTCACCGACGTGTTGCTCACGGGGATGCTTATCAGGTGGACGAGTGTCAGCGTGAAGCCGATGGCGAGCGGCGCGACGGCCTTGTATTCGCTCTTGGCGGTGACGGAGAGGATGACGGCGACGAAGACGGCGGTCAGGACGATCTCGCTCAGCAGGACTGCGCCGAGGCCGAAGCCGCCGGGGGAGGCGGCGCCGTAGCCGTTGGAGGCGAAGCCGGAGTCGCGGGCGGCGGCGAGGTAGCCGGCGGGGCCGTCGGCGGCGACGAGGAACACCATTCCGGCTCCGACGAGTCCGCCGAGGATCTGGCTGACGAGGTAGCCGGGGATGTGCTTCCACTCGGTGCGGCCGGCGATGGCGAGGCCGATGCTCACGGCGGGATTGAAGTGGCCGCCGGAGATGTGGCCGACGGCGTAGATGCCGGCCATCACGGTGAGGCCGAAGGCAAGGGCGACGCCGAGGAAGCCGATACCGAGCGCGTTGCCGGAGTCGGGGAAGGCGGAGGCGAAGACCGCGGTGCCGACGCCGCCGGCGACCAGGAGGAAGGTGCCGAACGCCTCCGACGCGTAGCGCGCTCCGGCCGAGTACTGCTCGGCGTGCTCGGTGCGCTGCTCGCTCGTGGTGCGGCTGGCGGTGTGGGGGCGGGCCATGATCGTTCTCTCTCTCGGGTCGGGGGAGCGCCTGCGGGGTCGCCGGGCACCGGGACACTCCAGCACCAAGGGGACGCGCCGGAGTCGGGACGCGGAGGGCTCTCAGACTCCGCCGGACGACGGTTCCGTGAGCGGCCTGGAGCCACTCGCTCGGCGGCCATCCCGGGCGCCCGTGCACAGGCGTCCGTCACCGTAGCGACCGGCCGACGCGTGCACGTCCCAGCACCGGGGACAGGCGGGAAACGGGCACCAGGTGGCACGTGCACCGCCTCATCCACCTCCCTCTTCTCCTCCGCGCGCCTCCCTGCTACGGTGCTCTGAACCGGTTTACAAAACCGGTTCAGACGCGGCGACGAGCGAAGGAGCTCCCATGGCGGGCAGACCGACGATCCTCGACGTCGCGCGTGAGGCCGGCGTGAGCAAGGCGCTCGTGTCCTTCGCGCTCAACGACCGGCCGGGCGTCTCGCCCGACTCCCGTGAGCGGATCCTCCGCGTCGCCGCCGAGCTCGGCTACCGGCCCAGCCTCACCGCCCGCTCCCTCTCCACCAGCGTCTCGTTCGCCGTGGGCCTCGTCGTGGCGCGCGACCCGGCGGTCATCGCGGCCGACCCGTTCTTCCCCTCCTTCATCTCGGGGGTCGAGCGGGTGCTCGCCGAGCGCGGCCGGGTGCTGGTGCTCAGCGTCGTCGACCCGGGTGCCTCCGAGGAGGCCGTCTACCGCACGCTGGCCGCCGACCGCCGCGTCGACGGCGTGTTCCTCACCGATCTCCGGCAGGACGACTCCCGGCCGGCGCTGCTCGCCGAGCTGCAGATCCCGGCCGTCACCCTCGGGCGGCTCGAGGGCTCCTCCTCACCCGCCGTCGTGATGGACGACTCCGCGGGCATCGCCGACGCCGTCCGGCACCTGGCGGAGCTCGGCCACCGCCGCATCGCCCACGTCGCGGGGCCCGACCACCTGCTCCACTCCTCCCGCCGCCGCGACGCCTTCACGCGGGCCTGCACCGACGCGGGGCTCGAGCCCACCGCGCTCGTCGCCACCGACTTCAGCGCCGAGCAGGGCGCGGCGGCCACGGAGCGGCTCCTCGACAGCCCGACCCCGCCCACCGCGATCGTCTTCGGCAACGACCCGATGGCCATCGCCGGGCTCGGCGTCGCGCACGCCCGCGGGCTCCGACTCCCCGACGACCTCTCGATCACGGGCTTCGACGACTCCGAGATCGCCGCCCACGTCTACCCGTCGCTGACCTCGGCCCGCACGCGCCCCGCGCGCTGGGGCGAGGAGGCCGCCCGCACGCTGCTCGACCTCATCGAGTCCGGCAGCGCCCCCGACGTCGACCTCGAGCCCGCCGGACTCGTGGTGCGCCACTCGACCGCTCCTCCGCGGCCGTCGACCCACTGAAGACGCGTGCGCACCGTCGCGCACGCCGGACAAGGAGAACACCATGGGCACCTCAACGACGAGACGCTGGCTGACCGGGATCGCCACCGCCTCCCTCGCGACCCTCGCCCTCACCGCCTGCAGCGGTGGCGGCGGAGCGTCGACCGACCTCACCGCCACCGGACCGATCACCATCTGGTACTCGAACAACGAGCAGGAGGTGCAGTGGGGCAAGGCGATGGTCGACGCCTGGAACGCGGACCACCCGGACGAGGAGATCACCGGGCAGGAGATCCCCGCGGGCAAGAGCAGCGAGGAGGTCATCGGAGCCGCGATCACGGCCGGCAACGCGCCGTGCCTCGTCTTCAACACGGCCCCCAGCGCGGTCGGCCAGTTCGAGCGCCAGGGCGGACTCGTCGACCTCTCGAGCTTCGACGGCGGCGCGGACTACATCGAGACCCGCAGCGGCGACCTCGCGGAGCAGTACCAGAACGCCGACGGCGAGTACTTCCAGATGCCGTGGAAGAGCAACCCGGTCGTCATCTTCTACAACAAGGACCTCTTCGCGAAGGCGGGACTCGACCCCGAGAACCCGTCGCTGTCGACCTACGACGACTTCCTCGCGACGTCGAAGACGCTGGTCGAGTCGGGTGCCGCGCCCGCCGCGATCCAGCCCGCGCCCACCAGCGAGTTCTTCCAGACCCAGTTCGACTTCATGCCGCTCTACGCCGCGGCCACCGGAGGGACGAGCCTCGTCGAGGACGGCAAGGCCACCTTCGCCGACGACGAGGGCTACGAGGTCGCCGACTTCTGGAAGAGCCTCTACGACCAGGGCCTCGCCGGCCGCGAGCAGTACCAGGGCGACGCCTTCGCCGACGGCCAGGCCGCGATGTCGATCGTCGGCCCGTGGGCGGTCTCGGTCTACGACGACCTGAACTGGGGCTCCGTCTCGGTGCCCACCCCCGACGGCACGCCCGCCGAGGACACCTGGACCTTCAGCGACGCGAAGAACGTCGGCCTCTACTCCGCCTGCGCCAACAAGGGCACGGCCTGGGAGGTGCTGAAGTTCGCGACCAGCGAGGAGCAGGACCGCTCGCTGCTGGAGACCACGGGCCAGATGCCGCTGCGCACCGACCTGTAGACCACCTACGCCGACTACTTCGAGGCGAACCCCGCCTACCAGCGCTTCGGCGACCAGGCGAGCCGCACCATCGAGGTGCCGTCGGGCCCGAACACGGTGCAGATGCTGCAGGCGATCCGCGACGCGTGGGGCAAGACGGTCATCTTCGGCGAGGGCGACGTGAAGACGGCGCTCGACGGAGCGGCCGAGACCGTCACCGGGCTCGCCGGCCAGCAGTGACCCGGCCGTGACCACCCTCACCCGCCGGCCCGCGCCGGCCGGGGCACCGGGGAAGCGGAGCCTGCTGCACCGCGTCCTCGGGCCCCAGCCCCTCGGGCTGCTGTTCGGCAGCCCCTACCTCCTCTTCGTGCTCGCGGTCTTCGCGTTCCCGGTCGTCTACTCGGTCTGGATCGCGTTCCACGACTTCTTCTTCGCGGCTCCGGGCGTGCAGGTGGAGCGGCCGTTCGTCGGCCTCGACAACTTCGTCACGGCGTTCTCGAGCCCGCAGGTCATCCGCTCCTTCGGCAACATCGGGATCTTCCTGGTGATCAACGTGCCGCTGACGGTCGTGCTCTCGCTCCTGCTCGCCGCGGCGCTCGACAAGGTCGTGCACCTGCGGACGTTCCTCCGCGTCAGCTTCTACGTGCCCTACGTCACGGCGAGCGTCGCGGTCGTCGGCGTCTGGCTGTTCCTCTTCAACGGGAACGGGCTGGTCAACAGCCTCCTCGGGCCGCTCGCGCCGAACCCGTCGTGGCTGATCAACGAGCAGCTCGCGATGCCGATCATCGCGCTCTACGTCACCTGGAAGCAGCTCGGGTTCTACATCCTGCTGTACCTGGCGGCGCTGCAGAACGTGCCGAAGGAGCTCTACGAGTCGGCCTCGACCGACGGCGCCGGACGCATCCGCCAGTTCTGGTCGGTGACCGTGCCGAGCGTGCGGCCCGCGACCCTCCTGGTGCTGCTGGTGTCGACCGTCACCGGGGCGAACCTCTTCACCGAGCCCTACCTCCTCACCGGCGGAGGCGGCCCCAACGGCGCGTCCGCCTCGCCCGTGCTGCTGATGTACCAGCTCGGGATCCAGCAGGGGCAGCCCGACGTGGCCTCGGCCATCGGCGTGGTCCTGGTGCTGCTGGTGCTGGTCATCGCCTATCTGCAGAACCGCTTCGCGGGGGAGAGGAACTCATGAGCACCCTGTCCAGTGCCGGAGGCGCCGCCTCGGCCGTGCCCGCCGCCGCCGCAGCCCCGGAGAAGGCCCCGCGGAGGCGCCCCGTCGGCTCCAGCCGCGGAGCCGTGATCCTCCGCGGAGTCGTGCTCGCGATCGGCGCGATCGTCTTCCTCTTCCCCTTCTACTACATGATCGTCGGATCCCTGCAGACGGATCCGGACCCCACGTTGGCGGGAGCGATCACGGAGCCGGGCAACCTCACGCTCGACAACTACGTCAACGTGAACGAGCGGATCAGCCTGCTCACCGGACTGGTCAACTCCGGGATCTTCACCGGCGGCGTGCTGCTGTGCACCGTGTTCTTCGGCGTCCTCGCCGGCTACGCGCTCGCGATGCTGCAGTGGCGGGGGCGCAACGCCGTGTTCGCGCTCGCCCTGCTGGTGCAGGTCATCCCGTTCCAGCTGCTGCAGATCCCGCTCTACGTGCTGATCGCGCGCGACTACGGCCTCGCCGACAGCCACCTCGGGATGATCCTGCCGTTCGCCATCAACTCGACGGCGGTGATCATCTTCCGGCAGTACTTCCTGCAGCTCCCCAAGGAGCTGTTCGAGGCGGCCCGGATCGACGGCGCCGGCGAGCTGAAGCTGCTGTGGACCATCGCGCTCCCGCTGGTGCGGCCCGCGCTGGTGACCGCCGTGCTGCTGACCTTCATCGGCCCCTGGAACGAGTTCCTCTGGCCGTTCCTGATCACCAAGGACGCGTCGCTGCAGCCGCTCGCCGTGTCCCTGGCCAACTACATCTCGAACGTGGCGTCGTCGACCGACAACCCGTTCGGGGCGATCCTCGCGGGAGCCGTCGTGCTCGCCGCGCCCGTCGTGGTGCTGTTCATCGTGTTCCAGCGCTACTTCGTCTCGACCGATCTCGGATCCGGAGTGAAAGGCTGACCATGTCTCCCACCCTCACCACTGTCCCCTACCGTCTCGAGCGCGTCGGCGTCGTGATGGAGCCCGCCCCGGGCGACGAGCTCGAAGCCGAAGGGGTGCTCAACCCCGGCAGCGGCCGCGGACCCGACGGCGAGCTCTACCTCCTGCCCCGGATGGTCGCCGCCGGCAACGTCTCCCGCGTGGGCCTGGCCCGCGTGGTCGTCGAGGGCGGCGTTCCCGTCGGAGTCGAGCGCGAGGGCGTCGTGCTCGCGCCCGACCGCGGCTTCGAGCGCGGCGCGCACAACGCCGGCGTGGAGGATCCGCGGATCACCTTCATCGAGGCGCTCGGCCTGCACGTGATGACGTACGTCGCCTACGGGCCGCTCGGGCCCCGGACGGCGCTCGCCGTGTCCGAGGACCTCCGCGACTGGCGGCGCCTGGGCCCGGTGACCTTCGCCTACGACGACGCGCTCGACATCGACCTCGGCCTGTTCCACAACAAGGACTGCGTGTTCTTCCCCGAGATCGTCGCCGCACCGGACGGCACCCGCTCGTTCGCGGTGCTGCACCGGCCGATGTGGGACCTCGGCGAGACGCGGCCGGGCGAGGGCGTGCGCCTCCCGGCCGGGATCGAGGACCCGCGGCAGAGCATCTGGATCAGCTACGTGCCGGTGGACGAGGTCGACCGCGACCTGGCGAGCCTCACGCGCTGGACGCGGCACCGGTTCCTCGCGGGCCCGGAGTTCCCGTTCGAGGAGCTGAAGGTCGGCGGCGGCCCCGCGCCGCTGCGCGTGCCCGAGGGGTGGCTGCTGATCCACCACGGGGTGACCGGAGTGATCGACAGCGCCTTCGCGCAGCAGCAGCACGTGAACTACTCGGCCGGAGCGATCCTCCTCGACGGCGACGACCCGTCGCGGGTGATCGCGCGCACCGCCGAGCCGCTGCTCGAGGCCGAGACGGAGGAGGAGCGCAGCGGGAGCGTCCCGAACGTCGTCTTCCCGACGGCGATCGAGGAGATCGACGGGCAGCACTACGTCTTCTACGGCATGGCCGACTCGAAGATCGGCGCGGCCCGCCTCGTCCGGACGGACGGCTGACTCCCCGGATCGAGTCCGCCCGCGCCTCGTGCTGATCGAGCAGCCGCGCATCGCGTATCGAGATGCGCCCCCCACATCCCCCACCCAAGGAGAGTTCGATGACGAACACGCTCACCAGATCGGCGGCCGTCCTGGCCGCCGCCGCCCTCACCGTCGGGGGCCTCGCCCTCGGCGCGACCCCCGCGCAGGCGGCCGAGCCGCTGACGAACACGGCGCACCTCGACTTCCTCCTCGACACCGCCACTCCGGTGCCCGAGCCCGGCCACACCACCTACCGGCTCGATGAGGAGCCGACCCTGGTGATGCCGTGGACCTACGCCGACGCCCGCGACGGCGGCGCCTTCGAGCGCGTGGGCGGCGGCCGCCTCGATCCGGCGACCGGCGACTACGAGCAGGGTGCGTTCAACACGGACGACATCTCGCGCGCCGCGGTCGTCTACCTCCGCCACTGGCAGCAGACCGGCTCGGCCGAGAGCCGCGAGAAGGCCTTCGAGACGCTCCGCGCCCTCGCCTACTTCCAGACCACCGAGGGCGACGACGCCGGGAACGTGGTGCTCTGGATGCAGACCGACGGGGAGCTGAACGCGAGCGCCGAGCCGGTCGAGCTGCCCGATCCGAGCGACTCCGAGGACAGCTACTGGCTCGCCCGCACCCTCTGGGCCCTCGGCGAGGGCTACGCGGCGTTCCGCGACACGGATCCGGAGTTCGCCGCCTTCCTCCAGGAGCGGCTGCGCCTCGGCGTCGCGGCGGTCGACCGCGAGGTGCTCACGCGCTACGGCGAGTACGCGCAGGCCGACGGCGTGAAGGTGCCGGCCTGGCTGATCGTCGACGGCGCCGACGCCACCTCGGAGGCGCTGCTCGGCCTCTCCGCCTACCTCGAGGCCGCTCCCGACGACTCCGCGGTCCGCACGAGCACGGCCGAGCTCGCCGAGGGCGTCGCCGCCTACGCCCGCACGACGACGGGGGCGGACACCACCGCCTGGCCGTACGGCGCGATCCTCCCGTGGACGAAGTCGCGCACGCTCTGGCACTCCTGGTCGTCGCAGATGGCCGGCGGCCTGGCGGCGTCGTCCGCGGCGCTCGACGACTCCTCCCTCCTCGAGCCCGCGATCGTCGACGGAGCCCGCTTCGCTCCGGAGCTGCTCACCGCCGGCGGCCCCGACAACGGCTGGAACCCGACTCCGACCGACCGCGTGCAGATCGCGTACGGAGCCGACTCCCGCCTGGAGAACTCGCTCGCCCTGGCCGACGCCACCGGCTCCAGCGCCTTCACCGACCTCGCGGCCGTGCAGGGCGCCTGGTTCTTCGGCCTGAACCGCAGCCTCGGCCCGGTCTACGACCCGGCCACCGGAGTCGTCTTCGACGGCGTCCAGGCCGACGGGTCCGTCAACCGCAACAGCGGCGCCGAGAGCACCATCCACGGCCTGCTGGCGATGCTGGCGCTCGACGCGCACCCGGAGGTCGCCGACCGTGCCCGCTCCGTCGCCACCGAGCGCTCGCGCGACGGGCTGACGCTGGTCGAGGCCGAGAGCGCGCGCGGTGGCACCGTCGTCACGCCCGAGTCGTCCTGGACCGGGGAAGCCGGCTGGAGCGGCTCGTACCTCTCGCTGACCGACCCGCGCCGCGCGGTGTCGATCCCGGTCGGCTCGTCCACGCAGGACCGCGTGGTGGAGGCGGTCATCGACCAGCCGCAGCGCGGCACGGAGCGCACGCCCCTGAGCGTCTGGACGTCGGGCTCGCGCCCGCTCGACCTGCTCCGCTCGACCGTCGGGTCGCAGGGGGTGACGGAGGCGTCGGGCGCGCTGCTCCCGGAGAAGCTCCGCCGCACCGTGCCGGCCGGCTCCTCGAGCGTCGAGGTCCGCCCCCTGAGCGGTGAGACGCGCCTGGACGCGCTGCTGGTGCGCCCGCTGGTGTCGCGCCTCGTCGTGGGAGGCGAGGGCGGCCGCACCGAGCTGATCCGCAACTCCGCCGACGGTGTGCGCACCACGGCGATCGGCGTCTCGGGCGGCTCCGGCACCCTGCGCGTCTACTCGCAGGACGGCGCGCTCGTGAGCGAGACGTCGCCGTCCGGAGCCGTCTCCGTGCAGCTGCCCGCGCAGGGCTTCGCGGTGCTGGTGGGCTGAGGGCGGCCCTGCTGGTCGAGTAGCCGCTGCTCGTTCGGCAGGGGGCGGTGAGTCCACGGAAGTCGCGGTACTCGCGTTCGAGTACCGCGACTTCTGCGTTCTCGTGGGGCGAGGGCGGCGGGGAGGCGCGCGGCTGGGCGCGGACCATCAAATCGATGAGAGCGCTCTCTCGAAAACGCTTGACCTCTCTGCGGGGGCGTGCGTAAGCTCGCCGCACACCTCGTGAGAGCGCTCTCACATACGCGGAACAGCACGCGTGAGAGCGCTCGCAGGGGTGCCCCACCACCATCACGAAGGAGTGACCGTGCCCTATTCACGACGCACCAGGATCGCCGCGGCGATCGCCGGCGCCTCGGCCCTCGCCCTGATCGTCACCGGATGCTCGTCGGGATCCGACGCCTCCGAGGGCGGCGAGATCGAGCTGACCGTCACCACGTTCAACGCTATGGGCTTCGACGAGCTCTACGGCGAGTACGAGGACGCCAACCCGGGGATCACCATCGTCCCGAACAACATCGACACCGGCGGCAACGCGCGGACCGACGCGTTCACCAAGCTCGCCGCCGGCTCCGGACTCGCCGACGTCGTCGCCATCGAGGAGGGCTGGCTCGGCTCCGTCATGGAGGTCTCGGACCAGTTCGTCGACCTGCGCGACCACGGCATCGAGGACCGCAAGGCCGACTGGGTCGACTGGAAGTACGAGCAGGCGACCGACCCCGAGGGACGCGTCATCGGCTACGGCACCGACATCGGACCCGAGGGTCTCTGCTACAACACCGCCGCCTTCGAGGCAGCGGGCATGCCCACCGACCGCGCCGCCGTCGCCGAGATGCTCGGCGGACCGGACGCGACCTGGGACGACTACTTCGCCGCTGGCCAGAAGTACCACGACGCCACCGGCAAGGCGTGGTTCGACCACTCCGGATTCGTCTGGAACGCCATGGTCAACCAGCTGCCCGAGGGGTACTACACCTCCGACGGCGAGCTGAACGTCGAGGGCAACCCGGAGCTCGAGGAGCGCTGGGGCCAGCTGACCGACGCCACCGCCTCCGGCCTCTCGGCCGCGCAGAAGGCGTGGGACTGGAACAAAGGCAAGTCGTTCACCGACCAGACCTTCGCCACCTTCGTCTGCCCGGGCTGGATGTTCGGCACGCTGAAGAGCAACGTCGAGGCCGGCGGCGGGAACGCCGAGGCCACCGGCTGGGACTTCGCCGACGTCTTCCCCGGCGGCCCCGCCAACTGGGGCGGCTCGTTCCTCTCGGTTCCGACCCAGTCGAAGCACCCCGCCGAGGCCGCCGCGCTGGCGTCGTGGCTCAGTGAGCCGGAGCAGCAGCTGAAGGCGTTCGAGGCGGCCGGACCGTTCCCGAGCACCCTCGACGCGCAGAAGGAGCTCGCCTCCGCGGCCGCTCCCGACCCCGGCATGAACGACTCCCCGACCGGCGCGATCCTCGCGCAGCGCGCCGAGGGCGTCGTCGCCCAGTACAAGGGCCCGGACGACTCGCTGATCCAGGAGAACGTCTTCGGACCGGTCCTGCAGAAGGTCGACCGCGGCGAGATCGACGGCAAGGAGGGCTGGAACGAGGCGCTCCAGCTCCTCGGCGAGCTCGTCGACTGATCCGGTCGGGCCGACGCCCGGGGGCTGACCCCTCCGGGACGAGGCCCACCCGATCCGGGAGGTCCGGCCGCCACCGGACCTCCCGGTCCCCGTGCGGCCGGGCCGCCCGCATCTCCGGCCGGCCCGGCCGCACGGGAGAACCGTTGCCGCCGGCCGGACCGAGACCTCTCCGGCCCCGCCGCATCCCCTCCGACTCCGACTCGACCTCGAAGAGAGCGCCATGACGAGCACACTCACCCCGCCGGCCACGGCGACGCCCCCCGCGGGGAAGCGGCGCCCGGCGCCCCGACTCCCGCTGACCTTCCGCCAGCGCGCGAGCCGCTTCGACGTGAAGGCCTCGCCCTACCTCTACATCTCGCCGTTCTTCCTGCTCTTCGCGCTCACCGGCGCGTTCCCGCTGGTCTACACGCTCGTCGTGTCGCTCTACGACTGGCAGCTGCTGCAGGGCCAGGGCGACTTCGTCGGGTTCGCGAACTTCGCGGCCGTGCTCGGTGACCGCTTCTTCTGGAACTCGATCGTCAACACGCTGAGCATCTTCCTGCTCTCCACGATCCCGCAGCTCGCCGTCGCGCTGCTGCTCGCGGCCGCCCTCGACCAGGCGCTGCGGGCCAGCACCTTCTGGCGGATGAGCGTCCTGCTGCCGTACATCGTCTCGCCGGTCGCGGTCGCGCTGATCTTCTCGAGCGTCTTCAGCGACCAGGAGGGCCTGATCAACAATCTGATCGGCCTCGTGGGCATCAGCCCGATCGAGTGGACGAACGACCGCCTCGCCAGCCACGTCGCGATCGCGACGATGGTCAACTGGCGCTGGACCGGCTACAACGCCCTCATCCTCCTCGCCGCCATGCAGGCCGTGCCGCGCGAGCTGCACGAGTCGGCCGCGATCGACGGGGCGAACGCGTTCCGCCGCTTCCGCTCGATCACGATCCCCAGCATCCGGCCGACCCTGATCTTCGTGATCATCACCGCCACCATCGGCGGCCTGCAGATCTTCGCGGAGCCGCGCCTGTTCGACGTGTCGAACGCGGGCGGCATCGGCGGCTCGGACCGGCAGTTCCAGACCACCGTCCTCTACCTCTGGGAGATGGCGTTCTTCCGCCAGAACTTCGGTGAGGCGGCCGCGATCGCGTGGCTGCTGTTCCTCCTGATCGTGCTGATCGGCCTGCTGAACTTCGCGATCTCGCGGCGGATCGCCTCCGTCGAGAACCGGATCTCGCAGCGCTCGAAGCGCCGTTCCGCCCGCCCCGCGACCGCCGACGAGATCGCCGCCGCGGACCCCCTGCTCACCACCACCGGCCTCGGCCAGAACGAGAGCGAGCGATGACCGCCCCCGCCACCTCCGCCGCCTTCCCGGTGCGCCGCGTCCGCGCCTCCCGCGCCGGCCGCGTCGACCGGCCCGGCTTCCTCACCTACGGACTGCTGAGCGCCTTCATCCTCGGCTCGACCTACCCGCTGTGGTGGTCGTTCGTCGTGGCGAGCGGCTCGAACGCGACCCGCAGCGAGACCCTGCCGCTCGTCCCGGGCGGCAACTTCCTCGCCAACGCGTCGCAGGTGCTGACGGCGATCCCGTTCTGGACGGCGCTGCTGAACAGCGTCATCGTCTCGGGGATCATCACGCTGTCGGTCGTGTCGTTCTCGACGCTCGCCGGCTACGCGTTCGCGAAGCTGCGGTTCCGCGGGCGCGACGGCCTGATGATCGGAGTGGTCGCGACCATGGCGATCCCGACGCAGCTGGGCATCATCCCGCTGTTCATC
Source organism: Rathayibacter sp. AY1H2 (assembly GCF_002931985.1). NCBI lineage: Bacteria > Bacillati > Actinomycetota > Actinomycetes > Micrococcales > Microbacteriaceae > Rathayibacter > Rathayibacter sp. AY1H2. Next base: position 34,847 of record NZ_PSUV01000028.1, read on the forward strand.
CTGATGCGGCAGCTCGGCTGGACCGGCTCGCTCGGCGCCGTGATCGTGCCGACGCTGGTCACCGCGTTCGGCGTGTTCTTCATGCGGCAGTACCTGGTCGACGTGATCCCGGACGAGCTGATCGAGGCGGCGCGCGTGGACGGAGCGAACCAGTTCCGGACGTTCCTCACCGTCGCCGTCCCGGCGGCGCGACCGGCGATGGCGATCCTCGGGCTCTTCACGTTCATGATGGCGTGGACCGACTTCCTCTGGCCGCTGATCGTCCTCAGCCCCACGAACCCGACCCTGCAGACCGCGCTCGCGCAGCTGCAGTCGGGCTACTACGTCGACTACTCGATCGTGCTGGCCGGCGCCGTGCTCTCGGTGATCCCGCTGCTGGTGTTGTTCCTGCTCGCCGGACGCCAGCTCATCGCGGGCATCATGAGCGGAGCGGTGAAGGGCTGAGGCCCGGAGACTCCCGCGG
>NZ_PSUV01000029.1:0-33034 GCF_002931985.1 Rathayibacter sp. AY1H2
CCCACCCCACCTGGCTCGTCGCGCAGCGACGGCCTCGTCCCCCACCCCTCCAGTACAGGGTTGATCGCGGGTCCTGGCGGGGTGAGCTGCAAGGCGGAGGAGGGCGCGATACCAGCGGTATCGCAACCGACGACAACGCCGCAGATCGCCCCGCCAGGGCCCGCGATCAAGCGTCGAAGCGGTAGCCGAGGCCGCGGACAGTAACCAGGAGCACCGGCTCCTTCGGCGTCTTCTCGATCTTCGAGCGGATGCGCTTGACGTGGACGTCGAGGGTCTTCGTGTCGCCGAAGTAGTCGCTCCCCCAGACGCGGTCGATGAGCTGGCCGCGGGTGAGGACGCGGCCCGCGTTGCGGAGGAGCATCTCGAGGAGCTCGAACTCCTTGAGGGGCATCGGGGTCTCGACGCCGTCGACTTCGACCGTGTGGCGTTCGATGTCCATGCGGACGGGGCCCGCGACGACGATCCGCTCCTCGCCGGGCTCCTCGGTGCGGCGTCGGAGGACGGCGCGGATGCGGGCGAGCAGTTCGCGGGTGGAGTAGGGCTTGGTGACGTAGTCGTCCGCGCCGAGCTCCAGGCCGACGACGATGTCCACTTCGGAGTCCTTGGCGGTGACCATGATGACCGGGACGGAGGAGCGGGTGCGGATCTCGCGGCAGACCTCGGTGCCGGGCATGCCGGGCAGCATGAGGTCGAGGAGGATCAGGTCGTAGTCGCCCTCGTCGAAGGCGGCGACGGCGCGGTTGCCGTCCTCGGCGACGGTGACGTCGTAGCCCTCGCGTTCGAGCAGGTAGCTGAGGGGCTCGCTGAGGGCGCTCTCGTCCTCGACGAGCAGGATGCTGGTCACGCGTGTTCTCCTATCGGGGCGGTCGCCGCGAAGGGCGTCCGGGCGGGGTCGGCTTCGGGGAGCCGGATGGTGAAGGTGGAGCCGCGGCCGGGCTTGGACCAGACGCGGACGTCGCCGCCGTGGTTCTGCACGGCGTGCTTGACGATGCTGAGGCCGAGGCCGGTGCCGCCGGTGTGGCGGGAGCGGGCCTGGTCGACGCGGTAGAAGCGCTCGAACACCCGGTCGAGGTCCTCCTCCGGGATGCCGATGCCCTGGTCGGTGACGGCGATCTCGACGACTCCGCCGGTGGAGCGGACGCCGATGCCCACGCGGGAGCCGGCGGGCGAGTACTGGATGGCGTTGGCGAGGAGGTTGTGCAGCGCCGAGACGAGCATCTTCTCCTGCCCCACGACGTAGGCCTTCTTCATCCCGCCCTTGACCAGGGTGACGTCGTGCGACTCCGCCATGACGTGGGTGGTCTCGAGCGCCGCCGTGACGACGTCGTCGACGCGGATGATCTCGGCGGAGCCGGCGACGTCGGCGGCCTGGAGGCGGGAGAGCTCGATGATCTCGCGCGTGATCTTCGCGAGGCGGTGCGACTCCTGGGTCAGCCGGTGCGCGAAGCGGCGCACCTGCTGGGGGTCGTCGGCGGCGGAGTCGAGGGCCTCGGCGAGCAGGCCGACGGCGCCGATCGGGGTCTTCAGCTCGTGGGAGATGTTGGCGACGAAGTCCCGGCGGACGGCCTCGAGCCGGCGCGCCTCGGTGTGGTCCTCGGCGATGACGAGGACGTAGCGGGAGCCCAGGCGGGTCGCGTGGACGACGAGCGTCACGGCGGCGTCGGAGAGCGGGCTGGTCGCGAGCTCGAGGTCCTGGACGATGTCGTCGCCGAAGCGGCGGACGCGGTCGACGATGGCGGCGAGGTCGGGGTGGAGCAGCGTGTCCTGCGAGACCAGGCCGAGCGCGACGGCGCGGGTGGACGCCTTCAGCACGTTGTGCGACGGGTCGGTCACGAAGGCGGGCGAGCCGACGGCGTCGATGATCGCCTCGATCCCCTCGGGGAGCCCGACCGAGATCACGTCCTGCGCGATGCGGCCCTGGCGGGCGGCGAGCGTGAGCACGGTCGTCAGAAGGATCCCGATCGCGACACCGAGAACGAGCGACAGAACCACGATCAAGCCCGAATCCACGGACCCAGGCTAACCATCCACCGGGCGTCCCCCTACCGGACGCCCGTCGATCCTCCGGGGGTCGAGTACTGTTCAAACGCCCGGCACCGTCCGTTAACCTGCCGTGGTCATCATGACTGCGCCTGCGCCCACGGAGTGCAGTCGCAGCGGCGTGCGAGGTGCTCGCCGCAGATCCGGCGCCGTCGTCCGCGCGCGCCGTAGAGAGGGTCGAACACAGATGCGCGAAGTTTTCCAGCAGGAGCTGGCCGAGGTCCAGGAACGACTCGTCGAGATCTCCGGACTCGTCGAGATCGCCATCGAGAAGGCGACCCAGGCGTTCAACCACTCCGACGTCACCCTCGCGGAGGAGGTCATCGCGAGCGACGCGCGCATCGACGAGCTGGCCATCAGCCTCGACGAGCTCGCGATCGACATCCTCGCCCGGCAGAACCCGGTCGCCCGCGACCTGCGGATCGTCGTCTCGGCGCTGCGCATCAGCGCGTCGCTCGAGCGGATGGGCGACATCGCCGAGCACATCGCCCAGCTCTCGCGCTATCGCTTCCCCGACAAGGTGGTCCCCAAGAGCCTGCGTCCGACGTTCGTCGAGATGGGCCGCCTCGACGTGGTCGTCGCGCACAAGCTGACCGACCTGCTCCGCTCGCAGGACCCGCGCATCGCCGAGGAGATCCGCGACGAGGACGACAAGATCGACGAGCTGCACGTCAGCGTCTTCGACAAGGTGCTCAGCGAGGCGTGGAAGGGCCAGGCCGCCGACACCGTCGACGCGACCCTCGCCAGCCGCTACCACGAGCGCTTCGCCGACCACGCCGTGTCGATCGCCAAGAAGGTCCAGTACCTGATCTCGGGCGACTACTCCTAGTCGACACCTCGGGCTCCGGCCCGTCTCGCCGTCCGGCCCGCAGGAACGGTCGTCTCCTGCGGGCCGGACGTGTCCGTGCGCTCCGCCTCCGGGGCTACGTGAACGGCCCGCCGGAGTCGAGGACTCGGGCGGGCCGTTCACGCGTGCGGGGCGGTGCTACTTCTTGGCGCCCTGGGCGGCGACGGCGGCGGCACCGGCGGCCGCGGCCTCGGGGTCGAGGTAGCGCGCCTCCCCGATGGGCTCGAAGTCCTCGTTCAGCTCGTAGACGAGCGGGATCCCGGTCGGGATGTTGAGCTCCGCGATGTCCGAGTCCGAGATGCCGTCGAGCGTCTTCACCAGCGCGCGGAGGGAGTTGCCGTGCGCGGTGATCATGACGGTCTTGCCCGAGGCGAGGTCCGGCTTGATGTCGGACTCCCAGTAGGGCAGCATCCGCTCGATCACGAGCTTCAGCGACTCGGTGCGGGGCAGGGCGTCGCCGAGGTCCGCGTAGCGCTCGTCGTGCGCCTGCGAGTACTGGTCGTCGTCGTCGAGCGGGGGCGGCGGCACGTCGAAGGAGCGGCGCCAGGTCTGGAACTGCTCGGGGCCGTACTCGGCGAGGGTCTGCGCCTTGTCCTTGCCCTGCAGGGCGCCGTAGTGGCGCTCGTTGAGGCGCCAGGAGCGCTTGACGTCGATCCACAGGCGGTCGGCGACCTCGAGGGCGATGTTGGCGGTCTGGATCGCCCGGGTCTGGCGCGACGTGTAGACGATGTCGGGGTGCAGGCCCGCCTCGGTCAGCAGCTCGCCGGCGCGGGTGGCCTCCGCGACTCCCTGCTCGGTCAGGCGCACGTCGACCCAGCCGGTGAACAGGTTCTTCTGGTTCCACTCGCTGTTGCCGTGGCGCACGAGGATGAGGGTGTAGGTCTCGGACATGCGTCCAGCTTAGAGGCGGCACCCTCGCCCGCGGATACGCTGGAGAGCATGCCCATCGGAGCCGTCACCCGCGGAACGACGGGCACGAACCGCCTCCGCCGGGTCGACCGCCGGCTCGCCGAGCTGCCCGTCCTGCGCAGCACCGCCTCCCCGCTCGTCGTCGATCTCGGCTTCGGGGCGAGCGCGGTCACCACGCTCGAGCTGCACCGCCGGCTCGTCCGGGCCGCGCCCGACGTCGAGGTGCTCGGCCTCGAGATCGAGCCCGCCCGGGTCGACACCGCTCGACGCCAGCTCGCCCGGGTGAGGGAGGGCGGCACGCCGTTCCCCGCGGACGCGCGCGTGCGCTTCGAGCGCGGCGGCTTCGAGGTTCCCCTGCCCGCAGGGCGGCGGGCGGGCGTCATCCGCGCCTTCAACGTGCTCCGCCAGTACGACGAGGACGCGGTGGAGGGAGCCTGGGCGACGATGACGGACCGCCTGCAGCCCGACGGCGTCCTGGTCGAGGGCACCTGCGACGAGATCGGCCGCATCTGCACCTGGATCGAGGTCGGCCGGGAGGGCCCGCGCTCGCTGACCCTCTCGCTCCGGCTCGCGGCGATCCCCTCGCCGATGACGGCGGCCGAGCGCCTGCCGAAGGCCCTCATCCACCGCAACGTGCCCGGCGAGGGCGTGCACGCCTTCCTCTCCGCCCTCGAGCGGGCGTGGACGCTGAACGCCCCTCTCGCCGTCTACGGTCCTAGTCAGCGCTGGATCGCGGCGATCCGGGACCTCCGGCCGGAGTGGCCGGTCCTCGGCGGGCCGCGGCGCTGGCGCCTGGGCGAGGTGACGGTCGCGTGGGAGGCGGTCGCCCCCTCCTCCTGAGCGCCGGACGTGAGCACCCGACCTCCTGAGCCCTAGGCGAGCGGGGGCAGGGCGGCCCGAGCCTCGGCGGGAGCGGCGCCGGTCGCCGTGAGCAGGTCGACGACGAGCGGGCGGAGCAGGACGAGCACCGTCTTCTCGGCGAGGCGCGCCTTCGGGATCAGCCGCTGGGGGTCGAGCGTGGTCGCGAGCAGCACGAGGTCCTGACGCGCCAGGGCGAGCACCGAAGGATCGGCGACCGCGCGGCCGAGCAGCGCGATACCCGGGCCGAGGGCGGCGACCGCTCCGGCGAGCGCCGGCCGCGGGGCGCCGTCCCCGACGAGGAAGTCGGTCTGGCGCGCGACGATGCGCAGGTTCCGGGTCGCGAGATCCAGCGCGGACAGCATCACGGCCTGGCGGGAGAGCTCGCCGCGGTGCCGGCGGACGAACGGCGAGATCCGGGCGACGCCGGTCGCGGAGTCGAGCGCCGCGGTCCAGCCGTCGATGACCGGCTGCGTCCCGCGGATCCGCTCGAGGGCCGCGGTGGACGCCGAGGAGTCGCCCCGGCGGAGCGCCTCGGCCAGCTCCTCCACGGTCCGGCTGAGCACGGTGAGGAGCCGATGCGCCTCGGCCCGCGCCGTGCGCAGGGGCGGGCGGGGCACGATCGCCGTGCAGAGCAGCGCCGCGAGCCCGCCGATCAGGCCGTCGACGCTCCGGGTGAAGACGCCTCCGTCCGGCGCAGGGAGGACCATCACCAGCATCGCCTGGGTCCCGGCGGCCACGGCGAACCCCGGCGAGGGCGAGAGGGCCCGGCCGAGCGTGAAGACGATCGCGAGGACGACGGCGAGCTGCCAGACGCCGCTCCCCCACAGCAGGAGCAGGACCTCGCTGGCCGTGATGCCGATGAGCATCCCCGTCGCTGTCTCGGCCACCTGCTTGGGGCGGGTGTCGCGCGCGATGCCGAGGCTCGAGATCGTGGCCGTCAGCGCCAGCACCGGCGCGGGGTGCCCGAGGACGAAGTGCGCGACGGAGTAGGCGAGGGTCGCCGCGAGCACGATCTGCAGCACGGCGGGGAGCGACGCCCCCGCGCGGGCGAGGGCGCGCGCGGGACTCAGCTCGGGGGTCCGGACGAGACCGCGCAGCCGCTCGGCCGCCCGGCCCCGCTCGGCGGGACGTGCGGCCACCACGGCGTGGCCTACCTGGTCGTCGCCCCGAGGCGGGGCAGGCGGGGCACTCCCGCCTCCGCTCCGGCTCCGGGCGGGACCACGACCTCCTGGGCCGCGGCCACGCGCGAGTCGCCGGCCAGCACGGTCAGCTCGAGATCCACCGGGACGCTCCGCTTGACGACCGCGAGAGCGACCGGTCCGTCCTCGTAGTGCCAGGCGCTGGAGGTGACCGTGCCGACCTCGACCGGCTCGCCGCCCTTGAGCGCCGTGACGACGTCGCCGTGGGCGGGGAGGACCGAGTCGGAGCCGTCGAGCTGCAGCAGGACCAGGCGCCGCGGCGGGTGGCCGAGATTGTGCACCTTCGCCACCGTCTCCTGGCCCCGGTAGCAGCCCTTGGCGAGGTGCACGCTCGAGCGGAGGAGGTCGAGCTCGTGCGGGATGGACCGCTCGTCGACCTCGGTCGCGTGGCGCGGGCGCCAGGCGACGATGCGCAGCGCCTCGAGGGCGTCGACCCCGGCGAGGGCCACTCCCCTCCCGACGGCCGTCTCCGCGAGGGCCTCGAGTGCCGCTCGCGGGACCAGGACCTCGCGGAGCTCCCAGGAGGCCCCGGGGTGCTCTGTGGTCAGCGCGTACTGCCAGCCGCCCGGCTGGACCTGCGACCACGGGTCGCTCCAGACGACGGGCTCCTCGGCCAGGGACAGGGCGAGCGTCAGGGCCGGCCCGTCGCCGAGGGCGGCGAGGGTCGCGAAGTCGTCGGTGCGGTCGGCGACCTCGACGCGGAGCATGAAGCGCATCCGGTCGAGCCAGGCGGCCAGGCCGGCCGTCTCGTCGCGGTCGAGCAGGAGCCAGGCGGTCTCGCCGTCGTCGACGAGTCGGATGACGTGCTCGATCCGGCCGGTCGGGTCGAGCAGGAGCGTCTCGGCCGACGCGCCGGGAGCGAGGCGCGAGACGGCCTGGCTGGTGAGCGAGTCGATCCAGGTGAGGCGGTCCGGCCCCGTCACGGTCACGACGCCGCGGCCGGAGAGGTCGACGAGCGCGGTGCCCGCGGCGAGAGCGCGCTGCTCGCGGAAGGGCTCGCCGTAGTGGGCGGCGACGCCGGGCTCGGCGACGCTCGTCGTGGCGACGGCGCCCGGGGCGGCCAGGAGCGGGGAGAGCGCGTCAGTCGACACGGGCGAGCCGTCCGGAGGAGTGGGTCCGCAGGCCCTGGCCGAGCGCGGCGATGTCCCACGCCCACAGCAGGTGGTCGTCGACCAGGCCGTAGAGGCGGGTGGCGGCGGCGTAGTCCTTCGCCGCGGCGGTGCGCATCACCGCGTCGGTCGCGAGGTCGATCCGCGGCCCCTTGACCTGGCCGAGGTAGAGCTCGCTGACCCCGTCCGGGTGCACGAGCGAGACCTCGATGTCGAAGCCGCCGGCGGCGTTGCGCAGCGTCTCGACGGACTCCGCGTCGGGGAAGGCGGGTGCACCGCGGCCGGGCAGCATTCCCGGGCCGGCGTCGGAGTCGGTCAGCGCGCGGCTGAGGCGCCAGTAGCCCGTCTCGGTGACCAGGGGCCGGGGCGCCTCCTCGGCGCCCTCCTCGATCAGCCACGTGTAAGAGTTGTAGTTGAGGTACGGGAGGCCGTCGTAGCTGAAGCTGATGCGATGGCCGAACTCGGCCTGGACGGAGTCGTCGCCGATCGTGTAGTCGATGACGCCCGAGCCCTCCCAGACGCCGAGCAGCCAGGACAGCGGGACGAGCTCGGGCGGCAGGCCCGACGGAAGCGAGATCACTCGGGCTCCGGCGGCGGCTAGCGCTGGCCGCGGTAGAGCTTGTAGACGACCACGCCGGAGACCCACGCGATGGCGAGGGAGGCGAGCCCGAGCAGACCGAGGTAGAAGAGTTCCAGGGCGAGAAGCATGCGCTCATCCTACCCGCCGCCTCCGACGCCGGGGCGGGGCGGACGCGGCCGCTCAGGCGGTGCGGATCCGGGCGCTCGGGACGGGAGGGCGCGACTGCTCAGGCGGGGAGGAGGAGGGCGATCCCGCTCGCGACCGCGACCACGGCCATCGCTCCGACGATGCTCGTCATCGCGCGGAGGAGGTACCCCTCGGCGCGGGCCACGGCGAGCTGCACCGCGAAGGTCGCGAGCACGCAGCCGCCGAACGTCAGCGCGAGCCAGAGCTGCCGGGACTCCGGAGCGGCGATCGCCAGCGTCAGCACGGAGCCCGCGAGTGCGAGCGCCCAGACGACTCCGATGCCCACCCGATCCCTGCCCATCCGACAATTGTGCCCCAGGCGGACGCCCCTCCCGGCCCGCCGCTAGTATTGCGGGCAGACCAGTTCTGGAGGATCCGTGGCGCAGTTGTTGATACTGACCTCGGCGGGAGGCGCCGAGGTGCTCCCCGCACTGGGGCTCCTCAGCCACCGGACCCGGCAGATCCCCGCGGAGCCCGCCCAGCTCGTGAACGCCCCGAGCTGCGATCTGATCCTGGTCGACGCGCGGCAGGACCTCGCCAGCGCCAAGTCGCTCTGCAAGATCCTCACGACCACGGGCATCAACGTCCCCCTCATCCTGATCCTCACGGAGGGCGGGCTCACGGCCGTCTCGGCCGACTGGGGCGTCAACGACGTCATCCTCGACTCGGCCGGCCCCGCCGAGGTCGACGCCCGCATCCGCCTGGTGATCGGCCGGCTCGCGCAGGAGCAGTCGACCTCGCGCATCCAGGCGTCGGGCGTCGTGATCGACGAGGCCAGCTACTCCGCCAAGGTGCACGGGCGCCCGCTCGACCTCACCTTCAAGGAGTTCGAGCTCCTCCGCTTCTTCGCCACGCACCCCTCGCGCGTCTTCACCCGCGAGCAGCTGCTGAGCGAGGTGTGGGGCTACGACTACTTCGGTGGCACCCGCACGGTCGACGTGCACGTGCGGCGCCTCCGCGCGAAGCTCGGCGACCTGGAGTCGCTGATCGGCACGGTCCGCAACGTCGGATACCGCTTCAACGTGTACGAAGAGGACAATGAGCGAGTCGCTCAACCTGTCCGTTGAGGACCTGGCCGATCCCGCGGTGGCGGCCGGCCTCGAGCACCTGATCGGGCGCGCCGCCTGGTTCGACCACCAGCCCCCCTTCAGCGATCAGACCCTCGTCGACGCCCGGGCCGGCTCGCGCACCCTCCTCGTGGGGCTGCGCGCGGACGTGGTCGTGGCGGCGGCGATCCTCGGGCAGGGCGAGCTGGAGTTCGTCGTCGATCCGGAGTGGCGCGGGGTCGGCTTCGGCACCGCGACCCTGGAGCAGGTCCTCGCGAGCGGCCGGACGGGCCTGCTCGCCTGGGCGCACGGCGACCACCCCGCCGCCCGGGCCCTCGCGGCCTCCCACGGCTTCGCACCGGTTCGCACCCTCCTGCACCTCGAGCTCGAGCCGCTCGCCGCCCCCGAGGTCCGCGTCCCCGAGGGCGTCGTCCTCTCGGACGCCCGCGACCTCGCTCCGGCCGAGTGGATCGCCCTGAACGCGCGGATCTTCGCCGCGCACCCCGAGCAGGGGCGGATGACGGAGGAGGACCTGGCGGCCCGCCGCGCCGAGCCGTGGTTCGACGAGGGCGACTTCCTCCTGCTCCGCGACGTCGACGGAACGCTCCTCGGATACGACTGGCTCAAGATCGAGCCCGGATCGACGACCGGCGAGATCTACGTCCTCGGGGTCGCCCCCGAGGCGGCCGGACGGGGACTCGGCCGCACCCTGCTGAACGCCGGGCTCGCGCGGATGCTCGAGCGCGGCTGCACCGCGGCCGACCTCTACGTCGAGGCCGAGAACCGGTCTGCGGTGGCGCTCTACCGCTCGCTCGGGTTCACGGACGCCTCCGTCGACGTGCAGTACCTGCAGCGCGCCGCGCCGCTGCGCTGAGCCGGCACTCCTCCACAGGGCCTCCCCCGGCCCCGTTCATCCGGCATTCACGAGCGGCGGCGCGGAGCGGACGGGCGCGGTGCCAGGATGGTCGCATGGACGGCGACAACCTGCTTCTCGAAGACGGTCTCAGCGATGACCTCGACGACGACTTCGACGACGAGGAGGAGCACTCGGACCCACTCCTCCCCGACAACCGCTACCTCGACCGGGAGCTGAGCTGGCTCGCGTTCAACCAGCGCGTGCTCGAGCTCGCGGAGGATCCGCTGGTTCCGGCGCTCGAGCGGGCGAACTTCCTGGCGATCTTCTCGTCCAACCTCGACGAGTTCTTCATGGTCCGGGTCGCCGGCCTCAAGCGCCGCATCCTCACGGGGCTCGCCCTGCCGACGAACATCGGCCGCGTGCCGGTCGACGTGCTGACCGACATCTCGGAGAAGGCGCACCTGCTGCAGCAGCGCCACTCCCGAGCGTTCAAGGAGCTCGTCGAGCCCGCCCTGCGCGACGGCGGCATCGACCTCGTCCGCTGGGACGAGCTGAGCGACGCCGAGCGCACCGTGCTGGACGACTACTTCTCGGCCCAGGTGTTCCCGGTGCTGATGCCGCTCGCGGTCGACCCGGCGCACCCGTTCCCCTACATCTCCGGCCTCTCGCTCAACCTCTCGGTGCGGGTGCGGAACCCGAAGACGCAGAAGGTCGAGTTCGCGCGCCTCAAGGTGCCGCAGATGCTCCCCCGCTTCGTGCGGATCGCCGGAGTCGCGGCGCCGGGCGAGCCGATGCGGTTCATCTCGCTCGAGGACCTGATCGCCAACCAGCTGGACGACCTGTTCCCCGGCATGGAGATCCTCGACCACCACGTGTTCCGGGTGACGCGCAACGAGGACGTCGAGGTCGACGAGGACGAGACCGAGAACCTGATCAAGGCCCTCGAGAAGGAGCTGCTGCGCCGCCGGTTCGGCCCGCCCATCCGCCTCGAGGTCACCGACGACATGGACGACGAGACGCTGGGCCTGCTGGTCCGCGAGCTCGACATCACGACGCAGGAGGTCTACAAGCTCCCGGCCCCGCTCGACCTCAGCGGGCTCTTCAGCCTGCAGAAGATCGACCGCCCGGACCTGAAGTACCCCAATCACGTCCCGACGACGGCGGTGCAGCTCTCGCCCAGCGAGCCCAACCAGCGGCAGGACGTCTTCAAGGCCGTCTCCCGCGGCGACGTGCTCCTTCACCACCCCTACGAGTCCTTCGCGACGAGCGTGCAGTCGTTCCTCGAGCAGGCGGCGGCCGATCCGGACGTGCTCGCGATCAAGCAGACGCTCTACCGCACCTCGGGCGACTCCCCCATCGTCGAGGCGCTCATCGACGCGGCCGAGTCGGGCAAGCAGGTGCTCGCCCTGGTCGAGATCAAGGCGCGCTTCGACGAGCAGGCGAACATCTCGTGGGCGCGCAAGCTCGAGAAGGCGGGCGTGCACGTGGTCTACGGGCTCGTCGGGCTGAAGACCCACTGCAAGCTCGCGCTCGTCATCCGCCAGGAGAAGGGCGGAGTGCTCCGCCACTACTCCCACATCGGCACCGGCAACTACAACCCGAAGACCTCGCGCATCTACGAGGACCTCGGACTCCTGACGGCCGACCCCGAGGTCGGCAAGGACCTCACGCGTCTGTTCAACGAGCTCTCGGGCTACGCGATCGAGAAGAAGTTCAAGCGCCTGCTGGTCGCGCCGCGCCACCTGCGGAAGGGCCTGCTCAAGCGGATCGCCGCCGAGACCGAGAACGCCCGCGCGGGGCGCCCCTCGGGCATCCGGATCAAGGTCAACTCGATCGTCGACGAGTCCGTGATCGACGCGCTCTACCGCGCCAGCCAGGCCGGCGTGCCGGTCGACGTGTGGGTGCGCGGCATCTGCGGGCTGAAGCCCGGCCAGGAGGGGCTCTCCGAGACCATCCGCGTGCGCTCGATCCTCGGCCGCTACCTCGAGCACTCCCGCATCTTCAGCTTCGTCAACGGCGGCGAGCCGGACGTCTTCATCGGCAGCGCCGACATGATGCACCGCAACCTCGACCGCCGCGTCGAGGCTCTGGTGCGGATCGTCGAGCCGGCGCACCTCAGCGAGATCGACGACATGTTCGAGCGGGCGATGGACGAGCGGACCGCCTCCTGGTGGCTCGGCCCGGACGGCGACTGGACGCGGCACCACCTCGATGAGGAGGGCGCTCCGCTCGCCGACCTGCAGAACCAGCTGATGCAGCACATCACCCATCGCAAGCGCGCGGCGACACGGTCCGCCAACCGGGCCTCCAGCCGCTGACTCCCGTGACGGGCACCGTCTACGCAGCAGGAGCGGTGTGCTGGCGGATCATCGAGGGCCGCCCGCACATCCTCGTGATCCACCGGCCGCACCGCCGGGACGTCAGCCTGCCCAAGGGCAAGGTCGACGCGGGCGAGTCCCTCCCGGAGACCGCGGTCCGCGAGATCCGCGAGGAGACCGGGCTCTCGGTGGCGCTCGGGGTGCCGCTGGGGTGCACCGAGTACACGCTGCCGAGCGGGCGCCCGAAGGCCGTCTACTACTGGGCGGCGCAGGTGACCGAGAAGGCCGTCCTGGCGTCCGACTTCCTCCCGAACGACGAGGTCGAGGCGCTCGAGTGGGTGACGCTCAAGCGGGCCCGGAGCTACCTGACCTATCCGCACGACGTGACGATCGTCGACGAGTTCGCCCGGATAGCCGCACGCGGTGCGCTCGAGACCTTCGCGATCGTGGTCCTGCGGCACGCGAAGGCGGTGCCCGCCTCCTCCTGGGACGGCCGCGACTCCACCCGCCGCCTCACCGGGCGCGGCCGGGTCGAGGCCGCGGCCGCCGCTCAGGCCGTGGCCGCCTGGCGCCCGCGCCGCCTCGTCTCGAGCACCGCCAAGCGCTGCCGGTCGACCATCGCCCCGCTGTCCGGTCTGGTCAGGAAGCCGGTCAAGCTGCGCGACGACCTCAGCCAGGAGGCGCACGAGCAGGGCACCGCCGACGTCCGCGCCCTGGTCGGCAAGCGGGTCCGCGCCCGCCGCACCGCCGTCCTCTGCAGCCACCGGCCGGTGATCCCCGAGATCCTGCGCGAGATCGCCCTCGCCACGGCGACCCCTCTCGGCGCCTACCTCGACGAGGCGGCGGCGCTCCCGACCGGGGGCTTCGCCGTGGTGCACCTCTCCACCGGTCATCCCGGATCCGGCATCGTCGCGATCGAGACGCACACGCCGCTGGCCTGACCGCCCGGGAGCGCTGCGTGACCGGCTCGACGGGTCCGTCCGCACCGGGCCGGTCGCGCCGCCGGGACGCGCCCGACGCACCGCGCCTTCCCCGCCGCCCCGTCGCTCCGCAATCCCCGAGGCGGACCCGTTCACCGCGCGTTCACCGAGCGGTCGGTGCCAGGACACGACCCCTCCGTACTCTCGCTCGCGGGCTGCACCAGGCCCTGTTCTGTTTTCCACGCTTTCCTACCCGAAAGGGATACTTGTGAGATTCTCGCGTCTCGGCCAGGCGGCCGTCGTCGCCGCCGTCGCAGCGATCACGCTGACCTCCTGCGCTGCCAACGAGGCACCGGCCGCAGGCGGCAGCTCCGGCTCCGCCACCACCTCCACGCTCTCCGGCACCATCACCGGGATCGGCTCGTCCGCTCAGGGCACCGCGCAGACCACCTGGGCCGCCGCGTTCCAGACCGCGAACCCCGAGGTCACGGTCAACTACGACCCGCAGGGCTCCGGCGCCGGCCGCACCAACTTCATCGACGGCGCCGCCGACTACGCCGGCTCCGACTCCGCGCTCAAGGACGAGGAGCTCGCGGGCACCTTCGCCGCCTGCGCCCCCGACACCAAGGCGATCGACCTCCCGGTCTACATCTCGCCGATCGCGGTCATCTTCAACGTGGAGGGCGTCGACGAGCTCAAGCTCGACGCGGCCACCATCGCGGGCATCTTCAAGGGCACCATCACCTCCTGGGACGCCCCGGAGATCAAGGCCCTGAACCCCGACGCGACCCTCCCGTCGGCGAACATCACCTCCGTGCACCGCTCGGACGACTCGGGCACCACGCAGAACTTCACCGACTATCTCGCGGCCACCGCGAGCGACGTCTGGGACGCTCCCGCCGCGCAGACCTTCCCGTACCAGAGCGGTGACGGCGCCAAGGGCACCTCGGGTGTCGTCGACGCGGTCAAGAACGGCACCAACACGATCGGCTACGCCGACGAGTCCGGCGCCCAGGGCATGGACATGGCCCAGCTGAAGGTCGGCGACGCGTTCTCGACCATCTCGGCCGACGGAGCCGCGGCGGTCGTCGCCGCCTCGCCCATCGCCGACGGCCGCGAGGACAACGACCTCGCGATCAAGATCGACCGCACCGGCACCGAGGCGGACGCCTGGCCGATGGTCCTGGTCAGCTACCTCATCGTGTGCCAGGAGTACGCGGACGCCGACAAGGGCGAGGTCGTCAAGTCCTTCGCCTCCTACGTCGCGAGCGAGGAGGGCCAGGAGGCCGCCGCCGCTCAGGCCGGCTCCGCTCCCCTGAGCTCCGAGCTCGCCTCGACCGTCGCCACCGCGATCGAGTCGATCAAGTAGTCCCATCGGCAGGGCCCGTCTCGCAGCACGATCCGCGGGACGGGCCCCGCCTGTGCCGGGCTCGACCCACCGGACGCCCCTCCGAGCCCTAGCATCTCCCTGTGCGCCCCGCCGAACCCCCTCGTCTGAAGAGAGTCCCCTGGAATGGCAACTGAGACCGTCGTCCGCCCGAAGGCGAAGGTGCGTGTCGGAGATCGGGTCTTCTCGATCTCGACCGTCGCCGCCGGCTCCCTCATCCTCCTCGTCCTCGCCGCCGTCGCGATCTTCCTCATCGCGCAGTCGATCCCCGCGTTCACCGCGCCGGCCGGCAGCCTCCCCGGCGACGCGACGAGCTTCTGGGCCTACGTCGGCCCCCTGGTGTTCGGCACGGTCTGGTCAGCGGTGATCGCCCTGGTGATCGCCCTGCCGCTCTCGATCGCGATCGCCCTCTTCATCTCGCACTACGCGCCGCGCCGCATCGCGATGGCCCTCGGCTACGTGGTCGACCTCCTCGCCGCCGTCCCCTCGGTGGTCTTCGGCCTCTGGGGCGCGACCGTGCTGGCGCCGATGGTGCAGCCCTTCTACCTCTTCCTCAACGTGAACATCGGCTGGTTCCCGCTCTTCGGCGGCCAGGCGTCGGGCACCGGCAAGACGATCCTCACCGCCTCGGTGGTGCTGGCCGTCATGGTCATCCCGATCATCACCGCGGTCTGCCGCGAGATCTTCCTCCAGGCCCCGCGCCTGCACGAGGAGGCGGCGCTCGCGCTCGGCGCGACCCGCTGGGAGATGATCCGCATGGCCGTCCTGCCCTTCGGCGCCCCGGGCATCGTCTCGGCCGCCATGCTCGGCCTCGGCCGGGCCCTCGGCGAGACGCTCGCCGTCGCGATGGTGCTCTCGCCCGCGACGGTCGTCTCCTTCCTCCTGCTCACCTCGCAGAACTCGAACACCATCGCCGCGAACATCGCGCTGCAGTTCCCGGAGGCGAGCGGAGTCGGCGTCAACGTCCTCGTCGCCTCGGGCCTCATCCTCTTCATCATCACCCTCGTCGTGAACTCGGTCGCGCGGTTCATCGTCAACCGCCGCAAGGCCTTCTCGGGAGCCAACTGATGTCCGCCGCCACCTCGTCGATGCCCTTCTCGCTGCAGGCGGGCAAGCTGCCCAAGGGCACCCCCTGGATGCTGCTCGTCGGCAGCTGGGTCGTGTTCGCCGCCGTCTTCCTGATCCTCCAGGCGGCCGGCATGATGAACGACTTCAGCCTCGTCGGCGCGATCTTCTGGGGCACCGTCCTCTTCGACGTCGCCATCTACGTGGTCTCGCGCCTGGTCGAGGGCGGCCGCAAGGCTGTCGACCGCCTCGTGACCTCGCTGGTCGCGACCGCGTTCATCATCGCGCTGCTCCCGCTGATCTCCCTGCTCTACACGGTCGTCTCCAACGGAGTCGCGCGGTTCGATCCGCTCTTCTTCTCCTCGTCGATGCGCAACGTCATCGACGCGGGCGGCGGCGCCCTCCACGCGATCATCGGCACGCTCGAGATCACGGCCATGGCCGCGCTGATCTCGGTGCCGATCGGCCTGCTCACCTCGATCTACCTCGTCGAGTACGGCCGCGGCCACCTCGCCCGGGCGATCACCTTCTTCGTCGACGTGATGACGGGCATCCCCTCCATCGTCGCGGGCCTGTTCGCCTACGCGCTCTTCGCGCTGCTCCTCGGCCCCGGCGTCCGGATGGGCTTCGCCGGCTCGATCGCCCTCGCCGTGCTGATGATCCCCGTGGTCGTCCGGTCGTCGGAGGAGATGCTGAAGCTGGTCCCGAACGAGCTGCGCGAGGCGTCCTACGCCCTCGGCGTGCCGAAGTGGCTGACCATCGTCAAGATCGTGCTGCCGACCTCCATCGCCGGCATCACGACGGGCATCACCCTCGCGATCGCCCGCGTCATCGGCGAGACCGCCCCGCTGCTCATCGTCGCCGGCTTCACCGCGTCGATGAACTACGACCTCTTCAGCGAGCGGATGATGACCCTCCCGGTCTTCGTCTACACGCAGTACGCGAACCAGGGTCCCGACGCCGAGGCGTTCCTCAACCGGGCCTGGACCGGCGCGCTGGCCCTCATCCTGATCGTCATGGCGCTGAACCTGGTCGCCCGCCTGATCGCGAAGATCTTCGCCCCCAAGCTCGGCCGCTGACACCCACCACTCGGCTCCGGCCGGAATCCCCGAAGGAAGCAATGTCCAAGCGCATCGAGGTCAACGACCTCAACGTCTACTACAGCCAGTTCCTCGCGGTGGAGGGCGTCTCGCTCGCCATCGAGCCCCGCACGGTCACCGCCTTCATCGGCCCGTCCGGCTGCGGCAAGTCGACCTTCCTCCGCACGCTCAACCGCATGCACGAGGTCATCCCCGGCGCGCATGTCGAGGGCGAGGTCCTGATCGACGGCAACAACCTGTACGGCCCGGGCGTCGACCCGGTGCAGGTCCGCCGGCAGGTGGGCATGGTCTTCCAGCGCCCCAACCCGTTCCCGACGATGTCCATCCGGGACAACGTGCTGGCCGGCGTGAAGCTCAACAACCGCCGCATCTCGAAGTCGGACGCGGACGCGCTCGTCGAGCGCTCGCTCCAGGGCGCGAACCTCTGGAACGAGGTGAAGGACCGCCTCGACAAGCCGGGCTCCGGTCTCTCCGGCGGCCAGCAGCAGCGTCTGTGCATCGCCCGCGCGATCGCCGTCTCCCCCGACGTCCTCCTGATGGACGAGCCCTGCTCCGCCCTCGACCCGATCTCGACCCTCGCGATCGAGGACCTCATCGAGGAGCTCAAGAACGACTACACGATCGTCATCGTGACCCACAACATGCAGCAGGCCTCGCGCGTCTCGGACCGCACCGCGTTCTTCAACATCGCGGGCACGGGCAAGCCGGGCAAGCTCATCGAGTACGACGACACCGCGACGATGTTCTCGCGCCCGTCCGTCCAGGCGACCGAGGACTACGTCTCGGGCCGCTTCGGCTGATCAGCCGCAGACGAGAGCGAGCCGCGTCCCTCCGGGGTCGCGGCTCGCTCTCGTTCCACCGCGTTCCCTCCGGGAACGAGAAGAGCCGCACTCCGTCATGGGAGTGCGGCTCTTCTCGTGCTCGGGCCGTCAGGCGATGTCGATCGCCAGTATCGGATCGGTGGTCGGAGTCGGCGAGCCGCCGGCGTCCTCGACCGTCACGGCGACGACTCCGCCCTCGGTCAGGCTCCCCTCGAGCGGGGCCACGGTGCTGCCCTCTCCCCCGTCGAACGTCCCTGCGGCGACCGGACCGGACGAGCCGATGTACCAGAGCTCGTAGGTCTTGTCCTCCGGCAGCGGCGCCAGGTCGTCCACCACGAGGGCGGAGCGGCCGAGCGAGCTCGACCAGACCAGCGTCGCCTGCTCGCCGGTGGCGACCGTGCCGGTCGTCTCCTGCGCGTCGGGGGCGCTGCGGATCTGCTCCAGAGCCGTCTGCTGCTGCGTCTGGCCGGGGCCGGACGAGAGCAGCGGCGGAAGGGTCACTCCGCCGACCACGATCACCGCGGCGGCCGCGGCCGCCGAGAGGTAGACCGCGGGGCGGGCGAACCAGCGGCTCCGGGCGCGGTTCGCGGCGCTGCCGCCACCGTCCCGGCGAGCCGTCGGACCGCTCCGCTCGCCCTCGGAGGCGACGGGGACCAGACGGGGCGCGGCGGGCGCCTCGTGGTCCTCGTCGGGCTCCTCCAGCGGCAGCTGCGGAGTGGTGGCGATGAGCGCCATCAGGTCGGCCTTGAAGCCCGGCGAGGGCTCCACGGCGGGTGCGTCGGCGACCAGCGCCTCCCCCACCTCGGCGAACGCGTCGGCCTCGCCGCGCGCCTCCGGGTGCTCGGAGAGGAAGCGCTCGTAGCGCTCCTGCTCCTCGGGCGTCAGGATGCCCAGTGCGTGACCCGCCGCGAGATCGCGCGGGTCGTCCATCCCGTCGGGGAGTCGCACATCGTTCACAGGGCCACCCCCATCTCTTCTCGAAGTCTGATCATTCCGTCACGCAGGCGTGTCTTGACGGTTCCCACGGGGCACTGCAGGATCCCCGCGATCTCGCTGTGCGAGTATCCGCCGTAGTAAGCGAGCTGCAGCGCCTGCCGCTGCAGTTCGGTCAGGCGGCCCATGGCGGCCGCGACCTTCTCGTGCTCGAGGGACACCTCCGCCTGCTCGGAGACCTGGTCGTAGTCGCGTCCGAGGTCTCGGATTCCGATGCGCATGTCCCGATCACGGCCGGCTTGAGCCGCGCGGACCCTGTCGATGGCCCTGCGGTGTGCCATCGTGAGGATCCAGGTCGTCGCGCTTCCTTTATTCGGAGCGAAACGCCCAGCGGTTTGCCAGATCTCGAGGAAGACCTCCTGGGCCACCTCCTCGGACTGGGAGCGGTCGACGAGGACGCGGATGATCAGGCCGAGGACCCGGCCGGCCATCTGGTCGTAGAGCGCGGCGAACGCGGCCTGCTCTCCCCCGGCGATGCGCTCGAGGAGGACAGCCGCCTCCGCAGTGGTGTCGTCCGTCATCAGCCCCGCCTCGCCCGCGCCCGGGCTGAAAGATTCCGCGTCATCCAGAAGGCTGTCACGGCCAGGCCTGCAACGACGACCGACACCTCGATCGGATGCGTCACGAATCGGACATCCAGCGCCAACGTGCCGATCGGCACGAGCGCGGGGTCGCCCAGCCGGGGGGCCAGCCAGAGCGAGATCACGGCCACCGCCGCAGCGGTGATGCCCGGATAGCTGCGCGGGCGGATGAGGACCCAGAGCCCGGCGAGCACGTCGAGGACCGCGAGGACGCGCATCACCGTGCCCTGCGAGAGCGAGACCCCCGCGGCGAACTGGGCGCCCTCCGCGTCGTCGACGCTCGGGGCGGCGAGGAGGTAGAGGGCGGCGACGACCAGCAGCCCCGCCCCCGCCCAGACGCGCGCGCCGATCCGGAGAGCTCTGCTGTTCTTCATTCCGCTGGCGCCTGTCTATGGGGACTCGGGCGAGGATCGACTCCTCCTGGGCCCTCGCCTCGCGCACCGTGGCGGCGATGCGAGCAGAGAAGGGGCCGGACCGCAGGAACGCCTCTCGGCGCGAGGCCGCTCGAAGCGGCTATAAGTGGAGCCCGGGGTTACCGCGATCCGGCTTCCGCCAGTCTACCAAAGGCCTCCGCGGTGGCGGCGAGCGGCGTTCGCAGTGGGTGAACGCGGGTTGCGCGTCACTCCAGGGAGTCGCTCCGCCACAGCCGCGCGCAGCTCACGAGCTCGGCCGCGGTGGTCGAGAGGCGCAGGGCGCGGGTGGTCAGCTCGCTCGCCCGGACGGGGTTCACCGGCTCCACGTCGTCGGCGACCGAGACGGCTCCGGAGGCGCTCACGCGGCAGAACGCCGCGGCGCGGTCCAGTGCCACCGCGAAGTCGCCGTCGAAGACGCCGCGGAGGATCCGGTCGGCCAGCTCGGTGATCTCGGCCGGCCCCGTGGGAGTGCTGGCTCCGGCGACCACCGGGTCGATCGTGGCGGACAGTTCGACTCCGCGATGGTAGAGGAAGCTCGTGCTCTCCGGGTCCTGCCGGATGACCAGCCGCAGCAGGTAGATCCGCCAGAGGGCGCCCGGCAGGCTCGCCGCGCTGGAGCGCGCCCAGAGCTCGGCGAGCGCGTCGATGCCGTTGTGGTCGGTGTACTCGACCAGGCGGTCGATGACCACCGGGTCGGGGTCGTTCCGGACACGGCTCAGCAGCGCGATCGCGGTCTCATGGGCGACGCGGCTGATCTGCGCCGGGTCCTCTCCTCCCTGGAACGCCTCGAAGACGTGGGAGGGGAACTTGGTCGGCTTGTGGAAGCCGTCTGTCATGGGGCCGCCTTCCGCGGTTGTGCGCGCGGACGCTCTCGCGCTCGCGCTCCGTTAGGGGGTTCGAGGAGGGTAACGCCCGCGGCTGGGCGGGTATGCCCGCGCGGAGGACTCGGTCCGCTCCGGGATCGTCCGCGCTCCGGGCCGCACCTGCTCCGGGCCGCACCTGCTCCGGGCCGCACCTGCTCCGGGCCGCACCTGCTCCGGGCCGCACCTGCTCCGGGGGCGCCGACGGCCCGCTACCCTGGAGCGCGCGGGCCTCTAGCTCAGTTGGCAGAGCAGCGGACTTTTAATCCGCGGGTCGTCGGTTCGAGCCCGACGGGGCCCACCACTCGACCGCCTGGTCGCGCTTTCCGGACAGTGCCAGGGCGCAGCCAGGTCGCCGCACTACCGTGCAGAGGTGCTGACCGTCCTCCGCGTCCTCCTGCGCCGGCCTCGGCTGTGCGAGGCGTGCCGCGTCCGGCCGGCCCGCCGCCGTGACCCGTTCTTCTCGACGGACTGCGCGAAGACGTACTACCTCTACCTCTGACGCCTCGTCCGGGCCGCGGTGCTCCGCGACGGCGTCACTCGTGGCAGAGCGACCACACCTCGTCCGGGTAGTCGCGGACCTTCTCGCCGACGAGCAGGCGCCAGCGGCCGTCCTGGTGCTCGAGCAGGCGGCCGGTGACGACCTCCGAGAGCCAGTCGGAGTCGATCCGGTACCAGCGGACGAGGCGGACGGTCGTCGCGGTGTGCGAGACGCGAGTCGTCATCGCGGGAGTCCCTTCTCGAGGAGGGAGCGGGGTGCTGGAACCAGCGGGGCGTTCGACGCGCGAACGGGGGGATGACCCGCACCGGGACGACTCCGTTGTCGACCGGCCGGGAGACTGCGGTGGGCATCCGGCGGACCGGATGCCAGGAACTCTAGACGACCGCGCGGACGGCGTCTGTCCCGTCGCCGGTCACAGCGGAGCGACTCCGTTCAGCGGGCTCAGGGCTGGACGGTGCAGCCGGCCGAGCGCGTCTGCCGGAACGCGGCCGCTTCGCGGGTGCGGGAGCGGAGCCTCCTCGCGCGGCGGCGGAGGAGCCGCTCGCTCGGGCCGAAGGCTCCGGATTCGAGGAGCTGGCGGAGGGACAGGGTCACCTGCCGGGCCAGACGGGGATCGATGCGGCCGGGGATCCGGATCGCGTCGATGAGGTCGAGGGCGTTGCGCGTGGTGCGGGAGATCGCCATGACGGAACCCTAGGGACGCCGGGGCGCGGTGTGCGCGCCCCGGACGGGGGCGCCGACGGGGACTGATGCTCAGCCCCGGGGCGCCCCGGCGGGATCAGTCGTGCCCGTTGCTGCCGTCGCCACGGCCCGTGGAGGACTGCAGGCGGTCGATGTGCTCGGAGGCCTGGGCCTTGGTGAGGTCGGCGGGCAGGGTCTCGCCCGCCTCGCGCGCGAGGGTGTCGAGGTAGCTGCGCTGCGGGCCGGTCATCGGCTCATCGCCGGTGACCCAGTCGGACGGGTCCTTGCTGGCGCTGGTGTCGCTGCCGTCGTCGGCACGGGCGCCGAGGACGTCGCCCTCGGTCTTGACATCGGGATCGGTGGTGTTGTCATCGCTCATGGTGCGACCGTACGCCCGACCACCGACGCCGACGAGGGCTTGCGGAGCGGGCCCGGGCGCCCCGCTTCACGAGCCGAGCAGCGCGTGCGCGACGGTGAAGATGACCAGCCCGGCCAGGGAGCCCACGACGGTGCCGTTGATCCGGATGAACTGGAGGTCCTTCCCGACCTGCAGCTCGAGCTTCTCGGACGTCTCGCGCGGGTCCCAGCGGTGGATGGTGTCGCCGATGATGCTGGCGATGTCGGTGCGGTAGCGGTCGACCAGGTTGGCCGCGACCGATCCGATCCAGGAGTCGACGGTCGCCGCGAGACCGGCGTCGGTCGAGAGCCGGCGGCCCAGATCGACCACGATCGACTCGATGCTGCCGCGGAGGGGGCTCGACGGGTCGTCCATCGCGCCGAGGAGGGAGGCCTTCGTCGCCTCCCAGGCGTCCCCGGCGAGCTCGCGGACGCGCGGGCTGTCGAAGGCGCGGTTCTTGATCTCCTCGACCCGGGCGATCAGGTCGGGGTCGGTGCCCAGATCCTGCGCCAGCGTGGCGAGGTAGCCGTCGATCGCGATCCGGAACGGGTGCACCTGGTCCTCGCGCACCGCGGCGACGAAGACGAGCGCCTCGCGGTACAGCCGCTCGTCCACCGCTCGGCTGACCGCGGAGGGCAGCCAGCTCGGCAGGCGGCCGCTGACCATGCGGGTGAAGCTCTGCGGGTTCGCGGTCAGCCACGCCTCCGCCTGCTCCACCAGCGTGTCCACGAGGCGCCGGTGGTGGCCCGCCTCGACCACGCTGCCCACCAGAGAGCCCAGCGGCGGGCCCCACTGCGGGTCGAGGAGGTGGCGCCGCGCCAGCGCCTCGATCACGCGCTGCACGTCGGAGTCGTCCAGCAGGGCGATCGCCGAGCGGACGGCCGCGGCACTCTCGCCGCCGACCCGGTGCGCGTTCTCCGGCTCGGCGAGCCACAGCCCCGCCCGCCGGGCGATCCCGAAGGAGTCGAGCTTCTCGCGCACAATGGCGCCGCGGAGGAAGTTCTCCTCGACGAACTGCGCGAGGCTCGCGCCGATCTCGTCCTTCTTGGTCGGGATGATCGCGGTGTGCGGGATCGGCAGGCCCAGCGGCCGCCGGAACAGCGCGGTCACGGCGAACCAGTCGGCGAGCGCGCCGACCATCCCGCCCTCGCTCGCGGCCCGGACCCACTGCAGCCACGGGTAGCGCTCCTGCAGGGCGAACGACACGGCGAAGACGACGGCCATCACCACGAGCAGGCCCGTGGCGAGCCGCTTCATCCGGACGAGGGCGACGCGCTTGGCCTCGTCGTCGCGCCCGACGGCCGCGAGGGTGGTCATGACGCGGTGGGGAACCCCTCGTGGCGGATGCCCCACGCGACGGTCCACTCCTCGCCCGGGTCGAGCCAGCGCAGGCCCTGCCCGCTGTTGAAGGCCTCTGCGGGAGCTGTCATCGGCTCCACGGCGATCGCGGTCTTCACGTCGTCGCCGTCGGGGAAGATCCGGGTGATGAAGACCTGGATGAAGTTGTGCGAGGCGTCGGCCCAGAGGAGCACGCGGCGGCCGTCCGCGGCGCGGAGGCCGTGCACGCTCTCGCCGTCGACCATCCGGACGTCGGCCCAGGCGTCGTCGAGCTCCAGGTCACCGATGCGGCGGCCGGAGCGGAGGTCCCACTCGGTGCCCTCGACCGGGTTCTGCACGGTGGGGTTGAGGCGCTCGTCGACCTCGATGTGCACCGCCGCGTCGACGGTGATCTCGAGCTCGTCGGTCGGGACGTCGCCGATGGCGAGGAAGGGGTGCGTGCCGATGGCGACGGGCGCCTCGTCGGCTCCGACGTTGACGACGCGGTGGACGACCTTCAGCCCGTCGGCCTGCAGCTCGTAGCGGACCGAGGTCTCGAGGTGGAACGGGTAGCCCGCCTGCGGCACGACCGGCGCGGCCAGCTCGACGAAGGACGGGCCCTGGTCGACGAGGCGGTACGGGGTGCTCACCAGGAGGCCGTGGATGGCGTTGTGGTACTTCGGCTCGGTGATCGCGAGCTGGAGCGTCTCGCCGCGGTGGTGCCAGCGCCCGTCCTTCACGCGGTTGGGCCAGGGCATCAGGACGATGCCCGAGCCGAACGGCGGGACGGTGCTCTCCGGGTAGGAGGCGGTGATCTCCACTCCGTCGACCGAGAGGTGGCGCAGCGCTGCGGCCACCTCCGTCACGACGGCGTGCAGGGTGCGTCCCTCGGCGGTGAGGTCGAGCGGGAACTGGCGCCCGGTGGCGGGGGCGGGGGTGAAGTCGGCCATTCCTTGATCCTACGGACTGACGCGCTCGCCGAGCGTCCGGCAGCGGGTGACCGCGAGCCCCGCCTCCTCCAGAGCGGCGACGACTCCGTCGGCGGCCCCCGCCCCCGTGAGCAGACGGTCGAACTCGTCGGGAGCGGCGACCCGGCCGAGGTCGACCACTCCGAGCTTCGAGGAGTCCGCGACCACGACCCGGCGGGTCGCCGCCTGCAGCATCCGGCGCTTCAGGGTCGCCTCCGGGAGGTTGACGTTGGTGACGCCGGCCTCGGGGTGCACGCCGGTGCAGCCGATGAAGGCGATGTCGGCGCGGATCCGCTCGAGCAGCTCGGACGCGAGCGGCTCGACCAGCGAGTGCTGCAGCGGCCGCAGAGTGCCCCCGGTGACGACGACCGTGAAGCGCGGGATGGCCGGCTCGAGCGCCAGCGCCGTGGAGAGGCCGTTCGTGATCACCGTGACGTCGCGCAGCTCCTCCCGCGCCACGAGCGCGTGCGCGATGGCGAGCGGGGTGGTGCCCACGTCGAGCACGATGCTCTGCCCGGAGGAGACGGAGGCGGCGGCCTCCTCGCCGATCGCGGCCTTCTCGTCGGAGGCGGCGCTCAGGCCCTCCTCGAGCGAGCGCTCACCGGTGGGCCTCGGCGCCGGGATCGCCCCTCCGCGCACCCGCTGGAGGACGCCCTCGCTCGCGAGCAGGGCGAGATCGGAGCGGACCGTGACGACCGAGACCCCGAGCATGTCGGCCATCGGGGCGACCCCGACGAAGCCCGAGCTCTCGGCGGCCAGACGCAGCCGCAGCCGGCGCTCGATCGCCGACGTGGACTCCTGCTCGCCGTCCGTCCTCATCCGCCCATCGTGCCCGCGGGCCGGTGGACTTGTCAAAGGGAAAACGAGCTTTCCTTTTCGAAGGTGCGGCCCTAGTCTGACTCCTGCCATGAACGAAGCGATCACACTCTCCGCCGGCGTCGTCAAGCGCCCGCACACGCTGGCCGACGGCCGCGAGCTCCTCTACTTCGACGACGCCGACACGACCCTCCCCCCGGAGCGCGCCGCCGACGCCCGCCACCTCGACCCCCGCCCTGCCACCGCGCGGATGCGCCAGGACGTGCTGACCGGCGAGTGGGTCTCCATCGCCGCGTCGCGCCAGAACCGCGTGTTCCTGCCGCCGGCCGAGCTCGATCCGCTCGCCCCGGCGTCGCCGACGAACCCGTCGGAGGTGCCCAGCCGCTACGACGTCGCCGTCTTCGAGAACCGCTCCCCCTCCTTCGGCCCGCTCCTCGAGGACGCGGACGCGCCCGCCTCCCTGGAGGACCTGCGCACTCTCGGGCTCGGCCGGACGCTGACCAGCGTCGGCCGCTGCGAGGTCGTCTGCTTCAGCCCCGAGCACGAGGGCTCGTTCGCCACGCTCAGCGCCTCCCGAGCCCGGACCGTGGTCGAGGCCTGGGCCGACCGCGTGGGCGCCCTCTCGGCCCTTCCCGGCGTGCAGCAGGTCTTCCCGTTCGAGAACCGCGGCGAGGCGATCGGCGTCACGCTGCACCATCCCCACGGGCAGATTTACTCCTACCCCTACGTCACGCCGCGCACGACCCGCCTGCTCGCCTCGCTCGACAGCTACGGGCCGTCGATGTTCGCCGACGTCCTCGCCTTCGAGCAGGCCGGCGAGCGCGTCCTCCTCCGCGGCGAGCACTTCACCGCGTTCGTGCCGTTCGCCGCGCGCTGGCCGGTCGAGGTGCACCTCCTGCCGCACCGCCACGTCCCGGACCTGGCGGCGACGACCCCGGAGGAGCGCGACGAGCTGGCTGTGATGTACCAGCGCCTGCTCCGCGGCATCGACGCCCTCTACGACACCCCGACGCCCTACATCGCCGCCTGGCACCAGGCCCCGGTGCACGAGCGCCGCGACGAGGTGCGCCTGATGCTCCAGATCACCTCGCCCCGCCGCGCCGAGACGAAGCTCAAGTACCTCGCGGGGAGCGAGGCCGCGATGGGCGCCTGGATCGGCGACATCGCCCCCGAGACGAGCGCCGCGGCCCTGCGCGCGGCGATCGAGCGGGCCGACGCGGCCGTGCTCGAGGCCGGGATCGCACAGCGCCCCGACGCGGCGCTGCCGGTCGCCGCGCACAGCGACGACTCGCTTCCCGGCGGCGCCGCCACTCCCGCCACCACCGCCGCCGACATCGCCGAGGAGAACCGATGACCGCCGCTCCCGCCTCCCTGACCGCCGTCGCCGAGAGCGCGGCCGCCGCCTTCGAGCGCACCTTCGGCCGCCCCGCCGCGGGCGTCTGGGCCGGCCCCGGCCGCGTGAACCTGATCGGCGAGCACACCGACTACAACGACGGCTTCGTCTTCCCCTTCGCGATCGACCGCGCCACGGCGATGGCCGTCGCTCCGAGGGAGGACCGCCTGATCCGGATCAGCAGCGCCTTCTCCCCCGAGGTGGTCGAGGTCGCTCTCGACGAGCTCGGCCCCGGCGCCGTGACCGGCTGGTCGGCCTACCCGCTCGGCGTGGTCTGGGCGCTCACCGAGTACGGCGTCGACCTGGGCTCCCGCTCGGGCTTCGACGCGTACGTCGACTCCGACGTGCCGGTCGGCGCGGGGCTCTCGAGCTCGGCGGCGCTGATGTGCGCGATGGCCGTCGCCCTCGACGAGCTCTGGGACCTCGGCTTCGACCGCGCGACGATGGCCCGCGTCGGCCGTCGCGCCGAGAACGTCGCGGTCGGCGCCCCCACCGGGATCATGGACGAGTCCGCCTCCCTCTTCGGGAAGCGCGACGCCGCGGTGTTCCTGGACTGCCGCAGCCTCGACACCGAGGTCGTCCCCCTCGGCTTCGAGGAGGCCGGCCTCGTCCTGCTCGTCGTCGACACGCGCGTCGAGCACGCGCACGCCACCGGCGGCTACGCCGAGCGGCGCGCCTCCTGCGAGCTCGGCGCCGCGACCCTCGGCGTGCCGTCGCTCCGCGAGCTGACGGTCGACGACCTGCCGCGCGCCCAGGAGCTCCTCGACGACGTCACCTACCGGCGCGTGAAGCACGTCGTGACCGAGGACGTCCGCGTGCTCGAGACCGTCCGCACCCTGCGCGAGCACGGTCCCCGGGCGATTGGCGATCTGCTCGACGCCGGCCACGTCTCCCTCCGCGACGACTTCGAGATCTCGGTGCCCGAGCTCGACACCGCCGTCGAGGCGGCGCGCGGCGCCGGAGCGATCGGCGCCCGGATGACCGGCGGCGGCTTCGGCGGCTCCGCGATCGCCCTCACCCCGGTGGAGAAGGAGGAGGAGGTCCGCGCCGCGGTCCTCGCCGCCTTCGCCGAGAAGGGCTTCACGACTCCGGAGCTCTTCCTGGTCACGGCCGCCGACGGCGCGGGTCGGGTGCTCTGACCTCTGCTTCCGTCGACGCCCCCTGCGACCTCGCGTCGCAGGGGGCGTTCCTCGTCCAGCCGCTACGGCGCCGGATCCGGCGGAACGACGGCGCGCGCTTCTCCCCCGGTGACCCGGACCAGCTCGGCGAAGCTCGTCGGGTAGACGGTGTGCGCGTGCCCGGCCGCAGCCCAGACCACGTCGTAGGCGGCGAGGGCCGTGTCGACCACGGTGCGCAGCGGCGCGGGATGGCCCACCGGCGCGATCCCGCCGATCGTCTGGCCCGTCGCGGACTTCACCTCCGCGGCCGGCGCCCGGGTGATCGATCCGCCCAGCTGCACGCCCAGCCAGGCGGTGTCGACGCGGTGGCCGCCGCTGGTCAGGACCAGCAGCGGCGCACCGTCGATCAGGAACACGAGCGAGTTGGCGATCTGGCCGACGTCGACGCCCAGCGCCTCGGCCGCCAGTGCCGCCGTCGACGCGGCCGAATCGAGCCAGCGCACGGTCGGGTGCACGCCGTGCCGGTCGAGGTCGGCGAGGACGCGGTCGACGGCCGGGTGGCTCCGTTCGCTCATGCCGCCGAGGCTAGCGCCCCGGCCGCCCTCACTTCTCGAACGTGGAGGCGTCGATCACGAAGCGGTAGCGGACGTCCGAGGCGAGGACGCGCTCGTAGGCCTCGTTGATCTGCGACGCCGAGACGACCTCGACCTCGCTCGCGATGCCCTTCTCGGCGCAGAAGTCGAGCATCTCCTGGGTCTCGCGGATGCCGCCGATGCCCGAGCCCGCGAAGGAGCGACGGGCGCCGAAGAGCGTGAAGACGTGCAGCGGCAGCGCCTCGGCCGGAGCGCCCACGTTCACCATCGTGCCGTTGCGGCGCAGGAGCCCCAGGTAGGCGTCGAGGTCGAGGGGCGCGCTGACCGTGTTGACGATCAGGTCGAAGGTGTTCGCGAGATCGGTGAAGGTCGCCTCGTCGCGCGTCGCGTAGTAGTGGTCGGCGCCCAGGCGGAGGCCGTCCTCCTTCTTGCTGAGGGTCTGCGAGAGCACGGTGACCTCGGCGCCCATCGCGTGCGCGAACTTGACGGCCATGTGGCCGAGCCCGCCGAGGCCGACGACGGCCACGCGCTTGCCGGGCCCCGCCTCCCAGTGCGAGAGCGGCGAGTAGGTCGTGATGCCCGCGCACAGCAGCGGAGCGGCGGCCTCGTAGGGGATCGACTCCGGGACGCGGAGCACGAAGTCCTCGACGACGACGACGTGCGTGGAGTAGCCGCCCTGGGTGATGGTGCCGTCGCGGTCGACGGAGGCGTAGGTGCCGGTGTTGCCCTTCAGGCAGTACTGCTCCTCGCCCGCGAGGCAGTTCTCGCACTGGCGGCAGGAGTTCACCATGCAGCCGACGCCGACGCGGTCGCCGACGGAGTGCTTGGTGACCTCGGAGCCGACCTCGGCGACGACGCCGACGATCTCGTGGCCGACGGTCAGCGGGTACGCCACCGGACCCCAGTCGCCGCGGACGGTGTGGATGTCGGAGTGGCAGATGCCGGAGTAGGCGATCTCGATGAGCACGTCGTGCGGTCCGACGTCGCGGCGCTCGATGGTGGTGGGGACGAGCGGCTCGGTCGCGGAGGGGGCGGCGTAGGCGGTGACGGTGAGCATGGGTTCTCCTCGTGGGGCGGGGCGCGCTCCGAGGACGTGTCCGACGGGGTGGGGGACGCGAGAGCGCCGGGCCACGCTACCGGCAGGCGACTGGACGTCGCCCCCGAGCGCGGTCCGGCGCGGGTCCCGTGGCGCGAGACCGGTCAGCGCAGGGCGCGCTCGGCCGCCGTCACCACGTTGTGGATGAGCATCGCGCGCGTCATCGGGCCGACGCCGCCGGGCACGGGCGAGAGCCAGCCCGCGACCTCCGCCACCTCCGGTGCGACGTCGCCCGTCAGCTTCGCGCGGCCCGTCTCCGGGTTCTCGACCCGCGTGATGCCCACGTCGAGCACGGCGGCGCCGGGCTTCACCCAGTCGGCGCGGATGAGCCCGGGCACGCCCACGGCGGCCACCACGATGTCGGCGCGGCGCACCTCCGCGGCGAGATCGGCCGTGCGGGAGTGGGTGAGGGTCACGGTGGCGTCGAGGCCCTTCCGCGCGAGCAGGAGCCCGAGCGGTCGGCCGACGGTGAGCCCGCGGCCCACGACGACGACGTGTCTGCCCGAGGTCGGGATGCCGTGGCGCTGCAGCATCTCGACGATCCCGTTCGGCGTGCAGGGCAGCGGGCTGTCCAGCTCGCCCTCGACGCCGAGAACCAGGCGGCCGAGGTTGGTGGGGTGCAGGCCGTCGGCGTCCTTGTCCGGATCCATGAGCTCGAGCATCGCGTTCTCGTCGATGCCCTTCGGCAGCGGGAGCTGGATGATGTACCCGGTCACGGCCTCCGAGTCGTTGAGCTGCCGGATGGCGGCGCGGATGTCGTCCGCCGACGCGGTCGCGGGGAGGTCCACGCGGATCGACTCGATCCCGACCTCCGCGCAGTCGCGGTGCTTGCCCGCGACGTACGAGCGGGAGGCGGGATCGTCCCCCACCAGCAGCGTGCCGAGCCCGGGCACGACGCCCCGCTCGCGCAGAGCGGCGACCCGCTCCGCGATCTCCGTCTTGACCGCCGTCGCCGTCGCGACGCCGTCGAGTACCTGTGCCGTCATCTCGGGCTCCTCGGTCGTGGCGCGGCGGAGGGGGACGGTGCCCCGGCCTCCGCCGCGCGGGTGGTGCAGCGGATCGACTACAGCCCGGGGTAGAGCGGGAAGTCGTCGGTGAGGCGGGCGACACGGCCGCGCAGCGCCTCGAGGTCGGCCGAGGGCTTGAGCGCCTCGGCGATGACGTCGGCGACCTCGGTGAACTCCGTGTCGCCGAAGCCGCGGGTCGCGAGCGCCGGCGTGCCGATGCGCAGGCCCGAGGTGACCATCGGCGGGCGGGGGTCGAACGGCACGGCGTTGCGGTTGACCGTGATGCCGACCTCGTGGAGGCGGTCCTCGGCCTGCTTGCCGTCCAGCGGCGAGTCGCGCAGGTCGGCGAGGACGAGGTGGACGTCCGTGCCGCCGGTCAGGACGTCGATGCCCTCGGCCTTCGAGTCGGCCGCCGTGAGGCGCTCGGCGAGGATCTGCGCGCCGCGGATGGTGCGTGCCTGGCGATCGGCGAACTCGGGCTCGCCGGCGAGCTTGAACGCGGTCGCCTTCGCGGCGATCACGTGCATGAGCGGGCCGCCCTGCTGGCCGGGGAAGACGGCCGAGTTCAGCTTCTTGGCGTACTCCTGCTTCGCGAGGATGAGCCCCGAGCGCGGGCCGGCCAGCGTCTTGTGGACGGTGGTCGTCACGACGTCGGCGTAGGGCACCGGCGACGGGTGCAGCCCCGCCGCCACGAGGCCTGCGAAGTGGGCCATGTCGACCCAGAGCTTCGCGCCGACCTCGTCGGCGATGGCGCGGAACGCCTCGAAGTCGAGCTGACGGGGGTAGGCGGACCAGCCGGCGATGAGCACCTGCGGCCGGACCTCGAGGGCCTTCTCGCGGACCGCGTCCATGTCGATGCGGAAGGTCTGCGGGTCGACGCCGTACGCGGTCGCGTTGTAGAGCTTGCCCGAGAAGTTCAGCTTCATGCCGTGGGTCAGGTGGCCGCCGTGCGCGAGCTCGAGGCCGAGGATGGTGTCTCCGGGCTGCACGAGCGCGGCGAGCGCCGCGGCGTTGGCGGAGGCTCCGGAGTGCGGCTGGACATTGGCGAACTCGGCGCCGAAGAGGGCCTTGGCGCGGTCGATCGCGAGCTGCTCGGCGATGTCGACGTACTCGCAGCCGCCGTAGTAGCGGCGGCCGGGGTAGCCCTCGGCGTACTTGTTGGTCAGGACGGAGCCCTGCGACTCGAGGATCGCGCGCGGCACGAAGTTCTCGCTCGCGATCATCTCGAGGTAGCCGCGCTGGCGGTCGAGCTCCTGCTGGAGCACGGCGGCGATCTCGGGGTCGACCACCGACACGGGCTGGTCGAACGAGGCGGCGACGCCGGGGCTGGCGGGGGAAGAGGACACGGACGCTCCTTGGCTGGGAAACGGAAGGGGCCCGGCAGGTCGCTGCGGCGCGACACGGCTCGTTCGGGCGACCCGATCTACGGTATCCGTTCCAGCCCAGGCGTGCGGCGGGAAAAGTGTCCGGGGCGCTGCCCCGGAGGAGGTGCCGCTCCCTGATGGTCACCCATCCGAACGCCAGTCGCGGCGGGCTCACTCTAGCAAGCGGGCCGGGTGGCGCGGGAGTCGCGCCAGTCGAGGGCGGGCACGCGCGATCGTGCGACGATCCCTCGGGCGGTCCCGGCGCGGGACCGGGAGGGAGGGCGTCGCCGTGGGTCCTCGACGCCGCTCCGAGCGCATCGACGGCCGCAGCGACGAGGAGCTCGTCGCGCTGGTCCGGGAGGGCCGCACCGACGCGGTCTCCGAGCTCTGGCGCCGCCACTCCTCGGCCGGGCGCACCGTGGCCCGGGCGTGGGCGAGCAGCTCCGACCCCGACGACCTGGTCTCGGAGGCGTTCCTCCGCGTCCTGCGGGCGATCGAGCGCGGCGGCGGACCCGAGGGCGCCTTCCGCCCCTACTTCTTCACCACCGTCCGCAACGTCGCGGGATCCTGGGCCCGGCGGGACCGGCACGAGCGGCCGTTCGACGAGGCCGACCGCGCCCTCCCCTCTGCCGGCCCCGATCCCGAGGCGCACGCCCTCGCCGCCCTCGAGCGCGACCTGGGCGCGCGCGCGTTCCGGGCGCTGCCGCCGCGCTGGCAGGAGGTGCTCTGGTACACGGAGGTGGAGGGCCTGTCCCCCGCCGCCGCCGCACCGCTGATGGGCCTGCGGCCCAACGCGGTCGCAGCGCTCGGGGTGCGGGCGCGGGAGGGGCTGCGCTCCGCGTGGATCCGGGAGCACGTGGCGGACGCCTCGGCGACGGGCGAGTGCGAGTGGGTGCTCGAGCGGGCGGGGACGTACGCGCGAGGACGAGCCCCCGTCCGGGACAGGCACCGCATCGACCGGCACCTGGACGGGTGCCTCTCCTGCCGGGAGGCGCTGGCGGAGGCCGAGAGCACTGCGCGCCGCCTCGCGTCGGTGCTGCTGCCGCTCTCGGCCGGCGTGAGCGGCGCGGCAGCCTGGGCGGCGGGCGGGGGCTCCGGCGCGGCCTCCGGTCCGCTGCCGAGCGCGGTCCGGGCGTCGAGCGCGGTTCGAGCGTCGAGAGCGGTCCGAGCGTCGAGAGCGGGCAGCGGAACAGGAGTAGTCGTCGCCGCGTCCGCTGCGGCGGCACTCGCGATCGCGGGAGTCGTCGGGGCGGCGGTTCTGCTGTCCGGGAACGGGGGCGGCGCGCTCGTGGCGGCGGAGGACGCCTCCGCGCGGGTGGACGAGCGTGCAACGGCCGAGGCGGCTGCGCCCACATCGAGCGGAGGAGCGGCGGCGAGCGCCGACCGGCCGGAGACGGACCCGGAGGCCGCGGACCGGACGAGTGCAGCGGACGGCGATCCGGCGGGGCGGTCCAGGGGTTCCGGCGCTGCTCCGAGGAGCACGGTGCCGGCCGTGGCCGGACGGGCTGCGTCGGACGATGCCGGAGCGACGCGCGCGACCCCCGGGAGGACGGGACGCCCGCCGCAACAGGAGCCGTCCCACGATCCCGTCGGCGCACCGGCGTCGAGAGGGATCGAGGCGACCGTCTCCCCGACTCCTGCCGCCGAGCCCGCCCCGTCCCGCCCGGCCGTGACCGGCAGCCCCGCACCGG